>NZ_WASP01000010.1:279893-312692 GCF_009712225.1 Desulfovibrio sp.
GCCCCCCGCCTCGCTCCCGGCGCGGCCCCGATTGGTGGTAGCCTCAAAAAATATTCATCGGGCAGAAAAACAACGCATATTTCACGCAGACAGTCGCTTCTCAAGCTGCAAAAAGCAAAAACAGACCGCCAGTCAATAAGCTCACCATCAGCACTTTAATGCTGTTTTATTTAATGATTGTCGCCACTCTGGCAGTTTTTACGAAACAGCCCTTCATCCTGTTTTGCGACTTCAATTCCCTTGATTTTTCTGAACAGGGTGCTGCGATCCAGCTGCAAATGCCGGGAGAGCTCGCGCAGGGAACCATAGCGTTTCAAACCCTGCTTGATTACCGCATTCTCCACATTGCGCATGATACTTTTGAGTAATCGCCCTTCTGTTTTGGGGTACCAGCAGGTTTCATCTGCTGGAAGCTGACAGAATTTCTGGCTGTTAGCGTGGCGGGATTTCTGGTTTTGAAACGTCCGGGCCCCAGCTACCCCATGGCACTTCCCCAACGCATGCCCGCCAGGGCAACGCCCCGTTAGCCGTAATCATTGCAGGCGCATGAATGAGATGCGTGGATAAAAAGCCTCGGCGGCAAGAGCCTGCGGGCTCTGCCGCCGCCACGCACGGCTCGCGGATGTGCTACTCTGCCGCCTGCCTGCGGGAAAACAGCTTTGTTATCAGTACAAAGAACAGGGGCGTAAAATAGATTCCAAGGCCGGTAGCCGTTATCATGCCCGCAAAAACAGCCGTACCCAGGGCATTCTGTGCTCCAGACCCGGCCCCGCTACTGATGGCGAGGGGAATTACGCCGAGGATAAAGCACATGGAAGTCATGATGATGGGGCGCAGTCGAAGCCGTGCAGCCTCTATTGTTGCAGCCATAAGCCCTTTGCCTGCATCGTGCTGGGCCTTGGCAAATTCAACGATCAGGATTGAATTCTTTGCCGACAGCCCCACGATGGTGAGCAGCGCAATCTGGAAATAGATGTCGTTGTTCATACCCCGCAGCCACATGCCAGCAAGCGCGCCAATAATGCCCGTTGGCACGGTCATGACCACGGCAAGCGGGATGGTCCAGCTTTCATACAGCGCAGCAAGACTCAAAAAAACAACCAGCAGCGAGATCGCATACAGCATTGGAGCCTGATTGCCAGAAAGCACTTCCTGATAGGAGAGTCCCGTCCATGCAAAATCAAAGCCCTCGGGCAGCTTTTTCCCCGCTTCTTCCATGGCCCGCATTGCCTGACCGGAACTGAACCCGGGCGCGGCAACACCTTCAAGCTTTACGGAAGGCACCCCCTGATAACGGGTAAGCCGCGGAGAGGCACTGATGGAATCAACCCCAAGAAAACTCCTGAAGGCCACCATCTCGCCCGTCTGATTGCGGATAAAGAAGTGCCTGAAATCGTCAACCGATGTGCGGAAACGGGGATTGGCCTGCAGATACACACGCTTTGTCCGCCCTTTATCAAGAAAATCATTGACGTATTCGCCACCCCAGTACGCGCCAATAGCCCCATTGATAACCTCCATGTCCAGATTGAAGGCACCAACTTTGTCGCTATCAATTTTAAGGTTGTATTGCCCTGCATCCACAAGACCGCTGTAACGCGCGTAGCTGATGGCTTTTTGACCCATGGCGTTTTCAATCATTATGTCTTTTGCCTGCATCAAGGCATCATGCCCCCGTGCGCCGCGGTCCATAATTTCCAGATCAAAGCCGGACGAATTGCCCAGCTCCATTACCGCTGGCGGCGCCATCACAAAGACCTGAGCGCCGGGCAGACTGGCAAAATAGGCATTTGCGCGGTCTATGATCCGAAAAACACTTTGATCCCGGTTCCGCTCGCTCCAGTCTTTAAGCAGAGGGATCACCATGGCCGAGCTTTGCCCTGTGCCGCTAAATCCCCAACCGGCAACACTTACAACACTTTTTATGGCGTCCTTTTCATTTTCGCGAAAGTAACGGTCAATCTCTTGCAGAACTTTTTCAGTACGCTCAAATGTAGCGCCAGAAGGAAGCTGCACGTCCAGATAAAGTGTTCCCTGATCTTCTTCGGGAAGAAATGCCGAGGGCAGCCGCATGAACAGCCCTACGCTCACAATCAGCAAAATGACAAAAGCGGCCAGCGCCCGCCTTGGGGCCTTGAATATCCATCTGACCCCCACGGCGTAGCGGGCCGTGATGGCATCAAACCACTTGTTGAATTTGCCAAAGAGGCCCTCGCCTGTTCCGGCAGCGTGCGGTTGCAGCATTGTGGCGCAGAGCGCAGGGGTAAAAACAATGGCCACCACAACAGAAAGCACCATTGCCGCCACTATGGTTATGGAAAACTGGCGATAAATAACACCCGTTGAGCCAGACATGAAGGCCATAGGCACAAACACGGCAGAAATAACCACGGCAACGCCAATAAGAGCGCCTGTAATCTGACGCATGGATTTTAACGAGGCTTCCTTGGGCGAAAGATGCTCATCGCGCATCAGCCGCTCGACATTTTCCACCACCACGATGGCATCATCGACCAGCAGACCAATAGCCAAAACAAGGCCAAACATGGTGAGGGTGTTTATGGTGAATCCGGCCACCGCCAGCACTGCAAAAACACCAAGCAGAACCACGGGCACGGCGATGGCCGGTATGATGGTGGAGCGCACGTTCTGGAGGAAGAGAAACATGACCGCTACCACCAGCACAATTGCCTCTATGAGCGTGTGCTCAACCGAGCTGACTGATTTTTCAACAATAGGCGCACGGTCGTCGGCATACGCGTACTGCAGCCCCTGCGGAAAAAAACGAGACAAGGATTTCAGCTCGGCCTTGATGCCCCTTGTTGTCTCAATGACATTTGCGCCGGCGGCCAGTTTCATTGCCACAGCCACGGCGGGGTGACCGTTATATCTGGTTCTGGCATCAGGGCGTTCTTCATTCAGTTCAACCTGCGCCACATCTCCAAGGCGCAACACCGAACCGTCTTTTTCAACTCGCAGGCGAATCTTTTTAAAATCTTCTACAGTCTCAAGCCGCGATGCGGCATTAACAGTCACGTTAAGTTCCTGCCCCGGAGGCGATGGCGCGGCACCAATCTGACCGCCCGTCACCTGAACATTCTGGGCCTGAATCGCATGTTTGATGTCCTGCGGGTTAAGTCCGTACTGCACCATTTTTTCCGGATTCATCCAGATACGCATGGCGTTCTGCCCACCGTACAACTGTGTTTGCCCAACGCCCTGCACCCGGTTCAGCTGATCAACCACGTTGCTGGCGATATAATCGCTTATATCGCCCTCGCGCATGGGTTCGCCCTCCATGTAAAAGGCAATCATCATAAAGCTGTTGTCTACGGCCTTGCTGACCTGCACGCCCTGCCGCTGCACGGCTTCAGGCAGCATGGGCATCGCCAGTTGCAGCTTGTTTTGCACCTGCACCTGGGCAGTATCGGTGTTTGTTCCGGAGGCAAACGTAAAAGTCATTTCAATGTTGCCGTACGAATCACTGCTGGAGCGCATGTAGAGCAGATTGTCCAACCCGCGCATCTGCTGTTCAATAATCTGTGTAACGCTCTGCTCGGCAACCTTGGCAGATGCCCCCGGGTATTGACCCGATATGGATATCTGCGGCGAGGCAATGTCGGGGTATTGGGCAATGGGCAATGTGCGCAGGGACAGCGCACCCGCCAGCATGATCATGATTGCGACAACCCACGCAAAAATGGGACGGTTTATGAAAAAAGCGGCCATGGGTAACCTCAGTCTGCCTGTGCGGGCTTGCGAAACGACAAGGAAACAGTATCTGCCTGTTGCGGCAGGCCTTTGACAACCTCATCAGGAATCGCCCTCTGCAAGCCAACAACAACAATGGCATCCCCAGGCCTGAGGCCAGACCGCACCAACCAGTTTTTGCCCTGTGCCCTGTCCAGGGTTACGGCGCGCCTCTTAACGATAAAAAGGTCAGCACCAGAGGCGTTCTTTTCCAGCACCAGCGCATGAGCCGCCCCTGAATTATCTGAAACTATCGCGCTTTGCGGCACAAGAATGGCATTTTCAACCACGCCTTCCTCAATCGTCGCCTTTACATACATGCCGGGCAAAAGCAGGCCCTCAGGATTGGGAAACACCGCCCGCAGGTTAACATTGCCGGTGCTCTGCCCCACGGTAATTTCTGATGACAGCAATTCACCCTCTATCCAGCGGGGAGGAACAGACTGATAATCGCTCGTCAACGTGTACGGCGTATCGTCCTCCATCAGCAGATGCACCTTCGCCGAGCCCTCGTTCCTCACAACGGTATTTTGCGCCCACTGCCGCCTCAGCCGCAGCATGTCCAGACTCGACTGGTTGATATCCACGTAGACGTTTTCCGTCTGCTGAATGACTGCCAGCGGCGCAGACTGGTTTGCAGTTACCAGTGCGCCGGGAGTAAAGGCAGACCGCCCGATGCGACCGGCAACGGGGGCCTTGATCTGCGTATAGGCCAGATTGATGGCGGCTGTTTCCAGTGTCGCCCTGGCCCGGGCAACGCGGGCCCTGGCCTGGGCATGATTGGAAATCGCATCATCAAATTCCTGCTGGCTGATCGCCTTTTCATTAATGAGGCGGCGGTAGCGCTCTTCTTTCAAACGCAGGGCAACAGCGGCGGCAATTGCTTCTTCAAGGCTGGCCTTGGCCGTGTTGTAGGCGGCCTGATACTGGGCAGGATCAATCTGGTACAGAACCTGCCCCTTGGTCACGTTGCCCCCCTCTTCAAACAGTCGTTGCTGTATGATGCCGTCTACCTGAGGCCGAACCTCGGACATCACAGCAGCGGATACCCTGCCGGGCAAAACGCTGGATAGCGTAACCCTTTCAGCAACAACGGTTTTATATATTACTTCCGCATGGCCATCGCCTTGCTGGTTATCTGCATTGCAACCCCAAACGAGCAGCATGACAAAGCATGGGGCTAACATTTTCAACAGACGGCATGCCATTGTTGCCGCCTGAACTTTGCGGTGTTGTTCACCAAACATTGGGCACCTCTTGTGCTTGCCGCCAGTGGTGCGACAAGATTTTGATGCCCAAGGATAAAGTATGGAGTTAGTCCAGAGTCAAATTATTTTTTAAAAATAATAAAATTTACTGAATAAATATTATAACACCGTTAAATATAATAAATAAAAATATTAACTGAGCTTATTGCCAAAGCTTTTGACTATGGAGTAAGTCAAGTAAAATACCAACTGAGGAAAATCATGAAGTACCTAACGACAGGTGAGTTTGCAAAACTGTGTGGAACCTCAAAGGATACGCTGATCTTCTACGACAGGCAGGGGCTTTTGAAACCCTCAGACGTCAACGGCAAAAAGTATCGCCGCTATACACTGGACCAGTATTTTGATTACGATCTCATAAACATGCTTAAGGAAACCGGCAGCTCTCTTGCTGAAATCAAAGAGCACCTGGCGCACAGGGAACCAGCCAGAATGCTGCAGCTCTTCCAGCAAAAAAAGATAAAGCTTGATCAGGAAAAGAAACGGATCGCCCAACGCGCCCGGTTGGTGGATGAGCTTATCGTCATGACGAAAGACGCCATCAGCACCAAATACGGAATTTTTGAAATCGTAGAGATGAAAGAGCAGACGCTGGAGCTGATGCGCATAGACGCGACAGTTCAGGAAAGTGAAGAAGACTGTGTTTCTTCGCTTGTGGAAGTTAACCGCTACTTTGAAAAACAGAATCGCCTTCCTACCGGCCCGTTTGGCATTCTTACCTCGAGGGCCGATGTTCTTTCCCGCAACTATTTCGCCGGTTTTTTCTTTTGCGGCGCGTCAAGGCAAACACCAAAGGCCGACCTGCACATAAAGCCCAAGGGCAGGTACGCCACCATTGCCCATCTGGGCGACATCAAATCGCACAAACAGGCCTATATAGAATTTATCAATAAAATTGAGAATGAAAATTACAAAATATTGAGCGGCGTCTACGCATACGACTTGATAGGTTACATCATTTCAGATGCTGAAACGTCCTCATACGGCATGCGCTATTGCGTGCTTGTAGAGTAAGGCTCCGCAGCCCTCAAATACACTTCAGGTACTACACAGAAATATCCGGGCACCGCCGCCTGGCCCGATATATAGCGCCGTGCGTCAGGCCCTGCGCCCCAAGATCACTGCCCTGCCCGCATGGCATTGCTGCCCGGCAGTAAACCCCGCCCCACATGCCGCCACATCCTGCCAGGCCATGCCGTGGCGCGTTCCTTCTGCCCATTCTGGTCAAAACGCTTGATATCCCGCAGTGGGGGCGAGCCAACTGCCTCCTGCACTCGCGGCTGAGCAAGGGCGCACTTTCATACCCCACGCAGGGCCGCGATTGCCGCATCCAGGTTCTCCATCAGCAGGAGAGTCTTGCTTCCCTTTCGCACGATTGTGCAAAAATAAAAGAGAATCGGCCTATCCTGCCACCACCCAGTGGTTTTATAAACTGACTGAAAAGAAGCCCGATTGCCATAAACGGGAGGGTTGCCACAGCAAGAATTGGGAATGGCCCGGCATGACAATGACAGGCATGGAGGTGGTCAGGAGTGGCACACGCCAGAATCGCCCGAATAAAAGGCAACAATCCCTCCAGACTACAAACAGCAGGAGGTCACAATGTACAGGCAGCGTCTGGTGTTTTTGCTGGCAGCATCCTTTTTTACACTTTGCCACTGGGGGCAAGCCATGGCTCAAGACCACGCTGAAATGCTCAACGAAAAACAGCGCAGCATTGCCATCATTGCCGCATTTACGGCTACCGGCAATCTGGAACGGCTTAAACCGGCACTGCAGGAAGGACTGAATGCGGGTCTGACCGTCAATGAAATCAAGGAAATTCTGGTTCAGATGTACGCTTACGCAGGTTTTCCACGCAGCCTGAACGGCTTGGCCCTGTTTAGCGACACGCTTGATGCACGGAAAGCCCAAGGAATTGAAGACCCCCAGGGCGCTGAAGCTCGCCCCGTCCCCGCAATGGACAGGAATGCATACGGGGCACAGATGCGGGCACACCTGACAGGCAGAAAAGAAGACATTTCAAACCAGAAGTGGCAGCAATTTTCGCCAGTTATAGACACTTTTCTTAAAGAGCACCTGTTTGCCGACATATTTGCCCGCGACGTGTTCGACGAAAAATGCCGCGAGCTTGCAACTATCGGAGCTCTCGCCGCCATGCAGGGAACACGCCCACAGCTGCAGAGCCATCTCGGCATGTCACTCAACATCGGGCTGACGCCGCCGCAGCTTCGGGATTTTGCCTCCCTGATTGAAACCCACGTCGGCACACAGGAAGGAATAACCGCAAGGGAAGCTCTGGGTGCGGTTCTGAAGGCCCGTGAACAGAAGTAATTCTGCAAAAATCACAGGTCAGGCCATATTTTTTGACACAGCACAAGCTTTAACACCGAGAGAGCAGCACCATGTCTGACAAAGCAACTATTGACGGCATTTTTGCCTGTGGCCCCGAAAACACGGCTTATGCCCGGTATTTTGTGGGCCAAAGCTATCTGAACATACTCTCCCGAGAAGGTGTCCATATCGCCAACGTCACCTTTGAACCCGGCTGCCGCAATAACTGGCATATCCACAATGCGGCCAAAGGAGGCGGGCAGATACTTTTGTGCACGGCCGGGCACGGCTGGTATCAGGAATGGAACAAGCCTGCCCAGGCTTTGCGCCCCGGCGACGTGGTGCATATTGCCGCTGGAGTCAAACACTGGCACGGCGCAGCCAGTCACAGCTGGTTTTCGCATCTGGCGGTGGAGGTGCCGGGTGAAGACGCCTCCAACGAATGGCTTGAGCCTGTCGCAGCAGCTGACTACGCCGCGCTTGGGTAACGGGTGCCCAGCTGCCCCTCCCCCACCAGCAAACGCTTACCAGCCAGCAATGCAGGCATCCCAACATACTGCGAGTCTCACCCGAGGCCCGCAACAGTCAATGGGAGGTTCGCAATCTGAATGCACTCAACACTTGGAAATCAATGAACAGCTCCACAACCGCTGGCAATGACGTCAAAGTCGTCACCAGCGCCCTATTTATGTCTATTCTTGGCGCATTGATGGCGTTTACGTCACTGTCCACAGATATCTATCTTCCGGCAATGCCCGCCATGGCCCACGAGCTTAGTGGTGACGCAGAATATACCATCACAGGCTTTCTGGTGGGCTTTGCCATTGCGCAGCTGGTTTGGGGGCCCATCAGTGACAGTTTGGGCCGCAAGCTTCCGCTTTTTGTCGGCATGCTGATTTTTGCCATAGGTGCTGCGGGCTGCGCCATGTCCTATTCCATCACGCAAATCGTCAGCTGGCGGGTTGTGCAAGCTTTTGGCGCATGCACCGGCCCCATGCTGGCCCGGGCAATGATTCGTGATCTTTTTTCACGCACACGTTCGGCGCAAATGATGTCCACCCTGATGATCATCATGGCCATAGCGCCGATTGTTGGGCCACTGCTGGGGGGGCAGCTTATACGGATCAGCAGCTGGCACAGCATATTCTGGCTGCTGACCGCAATCGGCGCTCTGATGTTTATATCGCTCTTATGGCTGCCAGAGACCCTGCCTGCAGAAAAAAGGACGTCGACCTCTGTGGGCAATGCTTTCAACAACTATCTGTTTCTGTTGAAGCATGGCGTATTCATGCGCTTCACGCTTTGCGTTACGTTTTATTATGTCGCTGCGTACGCCTTTATTGCCGGGTCACCACAGGTTTACATCAGCTATTACAATGTAGACCCTCAGCACTACGGCTGGCTTTTTGCTCTGAACATTGCCGGGGTTATGGCTGTCAGCTTTTTCAACCGCTTTCTGGTCATCCGATTTTCCCTGCGCCGCCTGCTGCAGATCGCAACGGGCATTGCGTTTTTGGCAATGGCTGCCATGGCGGCATTAAACATGGCCGAACCACACCGCATGCTTGTCATTGTGGGGATGGTTTTCATCTTCTTTTCAATGAACGGCATTGTTGCCGCTTCGGCCACCGCCGCAGCTCTGGATGAAGTGCCCCACATTGCAGGGTCGGCTTCGGCATTGATCGGGTCCCTGCAGTATGGAAGCGGCATTGTTTCCTCACTGCTGCTAGCCGCGTTCAACGATGGCACACCGGCAACGATGATCTGGATCATGCTGTTTTTTACGGCAGCGGCACTGTTAACCGTTGCTGGAAAAAACAAAAAATATGCATGACAGGATACTGCTGGGTTCTCTGACTGAACGTTGTTGAGGTAGGCACCCACGCGACATTTTTTAAACAAAGACAGTCTCTTAACCTCATAAAAAAGTGAACAGCATCATGACTGGTAAAAACAGCAATGGGAGTACGGATCAATCGCGGCGCAACCTGCTGAAACTGGCGGCGACCGGCCTGTTGGCCGGCATGGTCGCGCCGCTGGTTGACCTGGGCTCGCCTATGGCCGCAGGATTGGCCTTGCAGGGCAAAAACGTTCTTACCGTTTATTACTCCTGGACAGGCAACACCCGATTGATGGCAGGCATTATCAATGAAATGGTGGGCGGCGACATGGTACGCATTGAAACGGTAGCCCCCTACCCGACCGAATATCGCGAAACCACAAAGCAGGCACGCAAAGAGCTTGAATCGGGATTCAAGCCTCCCCTCACAACCAGACTGACAAACATAGACACGTACGATGTCATCTTTGTCGGTTCACCCTGCTGGTGGGGCACGATAGCCACGCCGGTCATCTCGTTTTTGTCCGGCTACGACCTTTCGGGCAAGACGCTGGTTCCATTCATGACCCACAAAGGCAGCGGCCTGGGCAGAACAGTTGCCCATGTGCGTGAGTTATGCCCTGCATCTGCGGTACTGCAGGGCAAGGCCCTATGGGGCGACTCGGCCAGCAAATCAGAAAAAGAAATTTCAGACTGGCTGCGCAGCCTGAACATGGCCTAGGATAGAAGCATTATAACCGGAATTTATGGCTGGAATACATACATGATAAAAATTTTACTGTGTTTTATACTGCTGCTCGCCCTTGGTGCGGGTGGTATCTACCTGTACATCGGACAAGCGAAATTCGGCCGTATTCCCCAGGGGGAAAGGCTCAACCGCATACACCAGTCGCCAAACTACCGGAACGGCGAATTCCACAACCGTGAACCATTCAGCCTGCTCACAAAGGATGGCGCGTTCAGCAGCCTTATCAAGTTTGTCTTTCGTAATGGCGACAATCTGGCTCCTGCCGCACCCATGCCAGTGGTCAAGACGAACATCAAAGAGCTGGACCCGAATCAGGACGTGGTAGTGTGGCTTGGGCATTCATCATTCTTTGTCCGCCTCAACGGGCGGGCCATCCTGATCGACCCAGTGTTCAGCGACCATGCTTCACCGGTCTGGTTTTCCACCCGCGCCTTCGCCGGCACATCACTTTACACAGCGGACGATATGCCCTTCATAGACTGTCTGCTCATTTCACACGACCACTGGGATCATCTGGATTACGACACCGTTACGGCGTTGCGCCCCAAGATCGGGCAGGTGGTTACCGGCCTGGGCGTGGGCGAGCACTTTGCCCGCTGGGGATTTTCAGATGCCATTGTTCATGAGGCCGATTGGGATGAAGACGTGCGCATTGACGATACGCTTGTCATACATGTGCTGACGGCACGACATTTTTCTGGTCGGCTTCTGGACCGCAACAAATCCCTTTGGGTTTCCTTTGCCATGGAAACTCCGGGGCGTAAGATATTTTACAGTGGTGACAGCGGCTATGGGCAGCACTTCAAGGCTATCGGAGAGCGGTTTGGCGGCTTTGATTTTGCCATGCTCGAATGCGGTCAGTACAATGAAGACTGGCCAGACGTGCACATGATGCCCGAGCAGTCGGTTCAGGCGGCCGCCGACCTGCGGGCAGGGGCGGCCATGCCCGCGCATAACGGCAAATTCAGCATCGCGTACCATTCATGGGATGAGCCGTTCGAACGCTTCAGCAATGCCAGCTCGGGCAAACCTTTTCATCTGGTCACACCCAGAATCGGCGAATCCGTAAACCTGTCTGGTCAAGCGCTGCCTCATGCCCAGTGGTGGAACATGCAGAACATGCAACCCACAGACGGGGTCAAAACAATCGTCATAAAATAAGACTCCATGGATATGGTTGTGTTTGCCAGCGAAAATTCAAACACGCCTCATGATTTTCTGTCAGGGAAGGGCAGGACAAGGAGCGGCATAGGCTGCCACCTTGTCTGCCCTTCATCTGCGCCCCAATATCCCCACGATATTCTGTTCATGCTTTTGCTGGCACTGATGAAACCAGCATGGCGACCCGCATCCATGCCGCCATATCCGGGCCTTGCGGCAATAATATTATCAGCCAGTACGCCGCCACCCATTCCAATCAGTTAAAAAACCGATTACCATAAATCTATAATTCTATTAGCGACAGCCAGCTCCGTTGATGGCTCAAGAATACTGACAATTCGCACAGCACAGTGGCAGGCGTTCAACAATATCTTGCAGATGGCACAGGTGGTTTTGCATGAAATCGCTAAAAAACTATCTACTTTTTCATATTGAATTACGCCCTGCTATCTCAATAATAGTCATTTGGGTGCTTTCCATTCCCATCATATTTCTCACGGCATACGGCATCGCACGTAATTGGGAGAAAAATTACGTAGCAGAGCAGATCAATCTTGCGCACGAATCCCTTGCTCAAACAACTAATCGCATTGCCGAAATGGCGACGTTCAAATTTGACGTCATAAAAAAATATGCGTCGCTACTCACGATAACAAACCGGGTCAACAGATCTTTATTGTCTACAGACCACGCGGAGCAGGCCTCTGCCTACCTGCAACGGGTTGGCAATGTTCTTACCCTCCATCATGTTTTTATTCTCAACAAAAATGGCATTTGCATCGCATCTAGCGATCAGGATCAGCACAACAGCCTTGTGGGAATAGACCTCTCTGACCGCAAATATTTTCAGGATGCCATGGCTGGCAAAAGCTATGCCCAGTTTGTTGTGGGAAGAGTGTCGAGCATCCCAGGGTTTCATGTTGCTTTTCCTATCTATGAGAGCTCAGAAATTCTGGGTGTCCTTGTTTTAAAGATGGATACAGAAACCCTATACCAACAGCTCTACCTGCCAACCGGCTTTATAACAGACCGCGAAGGGGTCGTTGTTATCGCGGATTCGCCGTCGAGAATGCTCAAGGTAGTTCCGGGGCAACCAGCAACCAGATTCAGCCCACAGGAATGCCAGCAAAGGTATCAGCGAGACCAGCTGGAACCGGTATACATGAAGGAATACACCTTTGATGACATTCAGTTGTGGGAACTGAGCAAAGGCGGCGACTTACACATTTTTCAAAATCTTTCCATCAGCAATCTTGGTCTGTACATCTATGCATTTACAAATGTCACAAAAACACTTGAAGAAGGCAGTGATATGTTTTTCAGAAACTTTATCATACTGCTTTCTGTATTTTTTATTAGCACAGCATTTATTATTGGCACTATAACAACAATAATTCGCGACAAATACATGCAAATATCCCTGCAAAGTGCCAACACGCAGCTACAGATGCTCGCCCAGCACGATTCGTTGACCGGTTTATTCAACCGAAGGATGTTTGACAGTACAATAGCCGCATATTTTGCTCAGAGCAGTCGTCTCAATACCTCATTTGCCCTGATCATCTTTGACATTGATGATTTCAAGATGCTGAATGACACCTTTGGGCATCAGGAAGGAGACAGGGTTATCAAGGAAATCGCCACGACAGTTCGCAAAACGCTGGTGCGCGCAACCGACAGCGTTTTTCGGATTGGAGGAGAGGAATTTGCAGTGCTGACCCTGGCAAACAGCAACCACGATGTCATCACACTTATGGAACGCATACGCAGTGTTGTTGAGCAGCTTGGCATGCCTCACCCTCGAAAGGATGGTGCGATCGTTACCATCTCGTTAGGGGGAGTGCTTGTTGACGAAGACTCGCCAGCTAAAAACAGTGAAGGTGAAGCTTTCAAAAGGGCCGACAACGCACTCTATGAGGCCAAAACCAGGGGGAAAAACCAGGCAGTGCTGGCGAAATAGGCTGGTTGAACAGACCTGCCATAACTACAGAGCTCTCTTTTTTGCGTGTATTACATTTGAATAATTGAATTTTTCCATGTTATCTTGTGGCCCACATAATCTGCCCTTGGCGCGATCATCAGCCACCCCGCTATCTCTGTTTTTTACAACACCTGCCACAACTGGGTATTAATGACGCCCCGCTGTTTTCAGGCTGATAGCAATCGGCTATGCATCTTGCACCTACACCATAAAAGCAAGTCCATAACGATAAGCGCTCCACATTTTCCACTCGCCCCACTCGCCTTCGCAGCATATAGCCCAGTGCATTATTTTTTTATTACTGCAATCGTTATTTCGCAGCCATTTCTGTCTTCATGGTAATTTTCTGCATCCCACAAATAAAATATTCATGGCATTACCCACCAACCACCGCACAAACTTACCGTTTTTAATCATAACATCATTATCGATATTATTTCCAATTGAACATACTGCTAGTTCGCCATATTATAAGAAAAAGTATGTTTTGTCGCCTCGCAGCGAAAAAAGCTGCGCTGCAATGCAAGTGCATATTTTTAATGCCACAGCCGGACCAACTTATGAATATACGTACAAAAGTTTGCCTGCCCCTGGTCATCATCACTCTGGTTGTGGCACTGATGTGCCTGCTTGTGGTGGCAAGGCAGGGAAGCCAGCTCACTGAAAAGAGCATGCAAACGCTGGTGGATTCAAAAATTTCCCAGATCGAGCTGATGGTGAAGACCAACGGACTTCACGCCATGGAAATGGCGGCACTTGTCAGCCGCCTGCCAGAGGTGGAACAGGCCTATCGCATGGCTTTTACTGGGGATATTAATGACGAAAACAGTCCCCAGTCACAGCAGGGTCGCGAAAGGTTACGCACAAGCTTTGCCCCGATGATAGAGGGCTATGCAGCCGTAATGGGGGCAAGACCCCAGCTTCACTTCCACTTTGCAACTGCTCGCAGTTTTGTTCGGTTGTGGCGCGAAAAGCAGACCATGCGCGACGGTGAATGGGTTGATATTTCAGACGACCTTTCCTTTTTTCGGCAGAGCGTCAAGGACATCAACGCCGACAAAAAACCCGTGTGGGGGGTAGAAGTTGGCAGTGGGGGGCTGGCCATACGCGGGCTTGCACCGGTGGTGGCCCGCAACGGCGAACACCTTGGCTCTGTGGAAACACTTGTGCCCTTTAACCCGATGATGGACAGCCTGAGCTCCGGCAAGGGAGAAAATACCCTGCTGTACATGAACCCCAACAAACGTTCCATCGCAACCCAGTTGCACGACACGGGCGTTTACCCCACGGTCAACGACCATTATGTGTTTGTGCGCGGAACCACCACGGGCAAGATTGAGCAGCTCATCAACAAGGATTTTCTGGATTCCGTAACCGGCAGATCCAACTGGTACACAAAAGACGGTCTGCTTATCGCAGGCATTCCGGTTAATGACTGCAAGGGCGAACAGATCGGAACCTTTGTTTTTTCCGTAGATTTGAGTGAGCAGCAGGGCATCATCTTCAAGGCGGGCGAGACGCTGCTGGCCTCGTTTCTTTTTCTGCTGATTGTTCCCATCATTGTTACGTATTTTGTGCTGGGGCTTGCCGTGCTTGCACCCGTGCAGGAAATGATGCGCGCGCTGCAAGGCATTGCAGAAGGCGGAGAAATACTCACAAAACGTTTGAAAGATACTGCAAAAGACGAAATAGGGCATCTGGCAAAGATGTTTAACCGGCTCATGGACAATATTGAATCCGTGATGACCAGAATTGAAGGCTATAAAGACCTGATCAATGCCGTTCCCGACCCCATTTTCGGCATAGACAAAAATCACAGAATCACCATTGCCAACAAAGCCACAGAACTGCTGCTCAAAAAGTCGTCTGACCAACTGGTTGGGCAGCATTGCCACGACTGTTTTTGCACGAGCGCCTGCGGAACGGCCGACTGCCCCATCAACCAGCTCAGCAGCACCACCCCCGGGGCATCAACAAGCATCATTGATATCAGCAACGGGGAAAAACCCCACTTTATCCAGCCAGTGAGCGAAATACTCCACGATTGTCACGGGCAAAACCAGGGCTATGTTGTTGTGGCCAAGGACGTGACCTCGCTGGTGCTGAAAGAGCAGGAAATCAACAAGCTGGCATTTTATGACCAGCTCACAGGCCTTGCCAACAGGGCGCTTATGGTCGACCACATCAGGCAGGCCGTTGTTGCCTGTCAGCGCTGCCACTGCATGCATGCCCTGTTTTTTGTGGATATTGACGATTTCAAATCGATCAATGACACGCTTGGGCACGACCAGGGCGACAGGATGTTGCAGCAGATAGCATCAAGGCTCCGATCTGTTGTACGTGGGGGTGATACGGTTGCCCGTTTTGGTGGCGACGAATTCATACTGCTGGTGCTTAATCTTTGTGAAGACATCAGCACCGCGGCAACCCAGGCCGAAGCCATTGGCAAAAAAATTCTCAGCACATTGCGAATGCCCATACAGCTCGACGATATTCAGTACCGCTGCTCCGGCAGCATTGGACTCACCCTGTTTGGCGACAAGCCTGTTTCAGTGGATGAATTGCTTAAACAGGCTGATATTGCCATGTATCTCGCCAAGGAACGCGGCAAGAACATGGCTGTTTTCTTCGATCCAGAGCTGCAAACGGCCATGATGGAACGCAATGCCATGGGCAATGACCTGAAGGATGCGATCCTCGACCTTTCGCAGTTCACGCTGTACCACCAGCCGCAGGTTACATCTGATGGCAGGATTGTGGGAACAGAAGCACTGCTGCGCTGGCAGCACCCACGGCATGGCATTGTCATGCCCACCGATTTTATCCAGATGACAGAAGGCAACGGACTGATTGTGGTTATTGGCGACTGGGTTCTGCAACTGGCCTGCGCCCAACTCGCCCAGTGGGCCAGCGATCCGCAGCTTTCACACCTGAGCATTGCTGTCAATGTGAGCGCGCGCCAGTTTTGCGAATCGCACTTTGTACAGTCGGTAACCGACATTGTGCAACAGTTTGGCGTAGACCCCGACAAACTCAAGCTTGAGCTTACCGAAAGCCAGTTGTCATCTAATGTAGATGAAATTATTAGCAAAATGAAAGAGCTGAAAAAACTTGGCATAAGGTTTTCGCTCGACGACTTTGGCACAGGCTACTCATCACTGGCCTTTTTGAAACGGCTGCCGCTCGATCAGGTCAAGATAGACAAATCCTTTGTGATGGATTTGCTGGATGACCCCAATGATGCCGCCATTGCCAGCACAATAATGACGCTGGCGAGCAGCCTTGGGCTTGAGGCCATTGCTGAAGGGGTGGAAAGCAAGGAACAGATGGAATTTCTGCAAAACCTTGGCTGCCACATGTTCCAGGGCTATCTGTTCAGTCCGCCGCAGCCAGTTACGGAATTTGAGAATTACGCGCGGGCCGCTGGACAAAACATGCTGCAGGACCTCTTTGCAAGACCGCAGCCCTCGCAGTAGAGGCTGCCCAGGCATCCTGCAAACAGAAGAAAGGCGTGAGAGTTTCTGCCCTCACGCCTTTTTTTATCGTACACCACGCCATCACAGCAGGCAGAGGTTCCTCGGCTACCCGCCTGCAAGGCTGTTTTTCAACGCCCTGTAGTCTGTTTTACCGCTGCCAAGCAGGGGTATGGCCTCCGCATGTTCTATGCGCCGTACCGCATAAAGCGATGAAAGGCCCGCCCCGCGAAGGGCCGAATTTACCTCTGCAAGAGTAAGGGACAATGGGGTAAAGAGCACTATTGCCGAACCTGCTTCTTCCGGCATGGCCTCCACGGCAAGCGCGGGACCTTCCAGCGGGGCGTCGGCCCTGCCGTCAAAAGCCTCAAGCAGCACATTTTCTATCTGCGGCAGCGAAATCATTTCTCCACCCACCTTCACAAACCGCTTGAGCCGCCCCTGAAAGGTAAGCCGTCCGTCATCGTCCATGCTCACAAGGTCGCCGGTGCGGTACCATGTGTGGCCTTCAAACTCCACAAAGGGCGAAGGGGCGTCACTCAGATATCCGCCAAAAATACTGGGGCCGCGCACCAGAAGCATGCCGCCCTGCCCTGCTTCTACCCGACCACGTATCTCGCCATCTTCTTCCCGCACCAGTGCCAAGTGTACCGAGGGCATGGCGTGGCCGATGGTTCCGCTTACCATACTGCCCGGCCTGTTGACCGAAACCACCGGGGAACATTCCGTAACGCCGTAGCCTTCGCACAGCGCGGCCTGAGGGCACTGTGCGGCAAAGGCGCGGTAGATGTGATCCTGACATTTTTCTGCCCCTACAAAAGCGCAGCGTAGCGTTGCCAGATATTCCGTGCCCTGCGCCCGGTCAAGCACTGCCCCAAGGAATGTGGGGGGTGCTGCCATGAGAGTAAGCCTGTAGTCGCGCACCATGGCCGCCAGCGGGCCAGGTTCTGTGGGGTTGGGATGAAAAGCGGCCCGTATGCCCAGTGAAAGAGGCAGCACAATATTGACCATCAGCCCAAAGGAATGGAAGGGAGGCAACATGGCAAGCACGCTGTCGACTGGCTCAACGTGCAGCACATCCACAAGATCACGGGCATTGGCAAGCAGGTTGGCATGGCTGAGGGGCACGGCCTTGGGCAAGGATTCCGAACCAGAGGTAAAGAGCACCGCCGCAATTTCAGGCACGACATAATCTTTCAAGCTTCGCAGCAAACGGGCCTTGAGCGCACCGCAAAGTTTCTCTCTCATGGTCAGGGTGGCGGCCAGTTTGTCCAGCAGCACCCACTGCACAGGCAGGGAAGCCAGCGGCAGGCCTTGACGCTCAAGCCTTTCCTGCAGCGCCGTAGCGCTGATGACATGCCTCACCCCGGTTATGCGGATGCAGTGCCCAAGGTTGGCCTCGCCCACTGTCCAGTTGAGAAGCACCGGCGTTTTACCAGCCAGCAGAGCGGCCAGCCACACAGTGACCACTGCGGGCGTTGCGGGCAGCATTATGCCTAGGCGCTCGCCGGGCAACTCGCGCAGGCGGGCGGCAAGAATCAACGCTCCCGTAAGAATATCCCTGCGGCTGCGCATGCTGGCTCGGTCGGCCAGCAGGGGCCGTGCCGGAGCTGTGCGTACCTGTGTCAGAAAAGCATCAGCGATGGTGGCGGCCTGCGGGGGTATGAAAAGCCTGCCGGTGCAGGCTGGCGCAAACCAGCCTGCCGGTGCAGGGGCATCCACCTCTGCCTGCCCAATCTGCCCTGCTGCCGCAAGCAGACAGTCGCCCACTGCCACCAGTTGTTCCAGATTCTGTATGCTGTGGCCGTGCTCGCCTTCAAGCCTGAGAGCCAGATCCATCAAGGCAAGGCTGTCCAGCCCCAGATCGCCGCCCAGGGTCATATCGTCTGTCAGAGGATGATCCGCGGGCAGGGCGCAGGCCTCACGCAGACTGGCGTACACGGCAACGCGCAGCTCTGCCGGAATGTCGGCACTTTCCTGTGCACGGGTCTGCGCCAGTGCGGGCAGCACCCGCGGCTCGCTACCCTGCCAGAAAAATCGTGGAATCTCCTGTGCAGGGCGCTCTGCCACGTTATAAAAACTCTCAAGCCAGGTGTTGAGCACGCGCTTGTCGCCGCAGCGGGGCATTGCCGCCGCTTCCACAAATTCCACCGTCACCTGGCGACGAGGAGTCAGCAAAAGCAGGTTTGCGCACACAGCCAGAGCGCCCCGCAGCAGTGCCCGCCCAAAATGCGGCGCTTTGCCCGTGGCACCATAGCCAAAAGAACTGCCCCACAAGCCGGTGGTACGCACCAGCACCACATGCAGTTCTGACATTTTTTGCAGAATCATGGCCGCGCCAGAGGTTCCGCCAAGGCTCTCCCTTGCAGATCGATAGATTTTGCCCGCAGGGTACAGCAGCACACTGTCGCCAGTCTGCAAGGCGTCCAGAACGTTTTGCAGGCCCGCCTCAACGCCCTGCCTAGCCTTGGCCCCGTCCTTCATGGCATCGGGAATAAGCACGGCACGTAGCGTCCTGGCGGCAATTCGCCCAAGGGGGCCCTGCATCTGGCGTTCGTCGGCCAGCGGGCGCGGTCTGTGGTTTGCCAGCTGCGAATAGACAATTATGGGGTCAATCAAAGCCGGATGATTGGGCATGAACAGTATGGGCTCCGTACCAGAAATGGCCTCGAGCCCGCGGACTGTCACGCGGTAGCGCAGGCCCAGCAGCAGGCGCAGACAAAAGCCCGTAAAGCTGAAACCCTTGCCGCGAGGAAACAGCCGCGCAATGTTCATGGCCGCCCAGGCAGTAAAAACAAGGCCAATACCGCCACAACCCGCCAACAGCCACGCAGGGGCAACCTTGGCCAGCCAGGCAAAAACAACGCCAGAGAGCAGTATGCCGCTGAAGCACGAAAAATTGGAAATACCCAGAACCTTGCCTTTTTCAGTGGCTGCGGGGCGCACCTGAATAAAGCTCACCAGTGGTATGAGGTACAGCCCGCCGCAAATGCCAGAGAATGTCAGCAGCATAAAAAGATAGGGGAACTGCAGCGCTTCCGGCATCAGAGGGGCAAGGCCGGAGAGCATGAGGCCAAGCCCAAGACCAGCACAAGCCGGAATCATAATACGCCGCCAGCTGTTGGCGTCATAGCGCCCGGCCAGTACCGACCCCACGCATATGCCGATCATCAGGGCCACAGAAAGCAGGCTGGTAACGGTGAGTGAAAATCCCAGCTGCACAATACCAAGATTGTTGATGCACAGCAGGGCAAACGAAGACAGACAGTAGAAAAAGGCCTCGCCTGCCAGCGTTAAAAAAAGATGCGGGTCACGTTTGCGACATTCCAGCGCATGCAGCACCGAATGCACCGGCCCAAGCAGTGGAAAGGGAGCGCTGGCCCCGGCAGGTGCCGCCCCTCTGCCAATGCCAAAGGCGGAAACAAGGCCAACAACAGCAACAAACACGGCCACCGCGCCCACCGCCAGCCTGCCAAAGCCGTGCTCACCCTGCGGGCTTAACGTGTCAAAGGCAGAAAGACCGGGTAGATCAAGCACCAGACCGCCTGCTGCAATGCCCAGCAAAATGGTTGCCGTAGTTGCCAGCTTGAGCAGGGCATTGACCCTTGGCACTTCTGGCGCAGCAAAATTTTCGGGTATAGCCCCATTGAGGGCAGGGCTGAAAATCGTGGCTTGCAGGCCCATCAGAAACACCACGCCCACAATGACCGTCCAGTTCATGCTGACAAGCGACCACACGCCAATAAACATGGCCGCCAGCTCCATGAATTTTGACCAGACCACCAGCCTGTTTTTGGGCATGCGGTCGGCAAGCCACCCGGCCCAGGCAGAGCAGGCCACAAAGGGCAAGGCAAACATGGCAGAGGCAATACCCTGAATGGATTCAAGCCCTGCGCTGGCAGCGAGCAGCAATGCGGCCTGCTTGAAAAAATTGTCGTTGAATGTGCCCATGGCATAGGTGGTTCCCATGCTCAGCAAAATCTTTTTTCCATTGCCTGCCGGAAGAGTTTCGGACGACTGGCTCATGAATTTGTTCCCTTTTCAGTTTGGGGCAAGGCGGTGGCATCCTGCAGATCCTCCTCAATAAAGAGGCGCAGTTTTTCAAGAGAATCCAGAACCATATTGTGGCAAACAGAATACAGCGCCTGTCTGCCCTCGCGCCGTACGCTGAGGATTCCGGCTTTTTCCAGCACGGCCAGGTGATGCACAATGGTGGAACGCCCAAAATCAAAGACTGCGGCAATATCCTTGATGGAAAGCTCCTCGCCAGGCTCAAACAAAAGCAGGATGCGCTGGCGGGTGGTGTCACCCATAGCTGCAAATACAGCGGCTACGGGCTGCCAATGGTCTGGGAGAGTGTTCAGGTAGGTCGTTCTCATAACTATATAACTAGTTTTTTAGTTATAAAAAGTCAAAATAAATTTTACTGTTAAAAAATAGAATATTACAAATAAAAAATCATGAATCGCTGCTACAAAACCGCCCATGACACAGAGAGAAATAAAACTGCTTATCGTAAGTTGCCCTGTGGATTATCCATTTTTTTATTCAAAAATGAATTGCCAATCATAACGGCAAGATATTTTATGTATGCAGCGTTACAATTCCATGTTATCATTTACGAAATAGCATTATTTTTTTGTCAAAAATGCAACAATACAGGCCGTATGAGTGCCCCGCTAAAGTCAAATACGGCAGCCCTTCGGGCGCAAACCTTGTTTTACTGGCATCTGACCAGCGCTGGCAGGTCCCGCCGGCAACTCCCAACTGTTCATTGTTGCGAGCAACCTTAAACAAACAGCCTTGAGAACCAAGGATGGACTTTACGTGACCCAAGCTGGCAGCAATCTGCTGGCTCGCGCCATTCTGCCCCAGATTGAACAGGGGTTTTCTCGCCAGTGCTTTACAGGAGGCTTCATGCCGTATGCTGCAAAAATATTTATCCTTTTATCACTCTGTTTCGGCCTGCTAGCCGTACCGGCTCACGCTGGTGAGTCGTCCGCCCGCAAGGGCAAAACCACATCTGAAAAATTCGAAACCCAGTTTGCTGTGGGCCAAAAATTTACCGGAACCAGTGCATGGTACGGCATACGCGCTCACGGCAAACGCACCGCAAGCGGCACAACCTTTGACTGCACCCAGCATACTGCCGCCCACAGAACCCTGCCCTTTGGCACCCTGGTAAAGGTCACCAACAAAAAAACCAAAAAATCAGTGGTGGTACAGATAACAGACAGGGGCCCCGCGCCAGGTTACCTCATTGATATTTCGCGTCAGGCTGCCATGGATATTGGCATGCGCGAGCAGGGCAGCGCCACAGTTACCCTTGAAATTGTCGCCCTGCCCGCCTCGTACGCCTACAATTCTGCCCGCAAGCAATAACGCGCGTCTGCCCATTGAGCCAGGGTAATACCGCGTGCGCAGATTCGTTTGCAGTCCAAGCTCAAGTACCGAACAGATCCTTTACACAATGGCCGCCTTGCTGGTTCCCACGGGGACCAGGGGCTTCCTGTATTGCGCTGTAAAATGAAACGGTTATTCTCTGGCCAGAAGCGCTGTATGCATTGCCCATCGGGCATTCCCACTGCCCCCTGCACGGGCCTGCACCCACAGCAAGAGCGGAAGCCCCGTCAGCAACAGCGTATGACCGGCAAACCTCAACAACCGCAGCCGCCATCAGGAGCCAGTAATGCTCGTGTACATCCACGGCTTCAATTCAAGCCCCGCCAGCAACACCTATCACAAGCTCAAGGCTCTTTTTGCAGATGCCCAGGCGCTGGAATACCCTTCCGAAGGGCTGTTTGCCGACAACATGACTCTACTGTGCCAGCAGGTTGAGCTTCTCAAGGCAGCCGCCACCACGCCGCTTGTGTTTGTGGGCTCGTCGCTTGGAGGCTTTTATACCTCGCAGGTCGCCCCGCTGTTTTCAGCCAACTGCATGCTCATCAACCCCGCCATCCGGCCAGCACAAAGTTTGCGGCAGTTTCTGGGACGCAATACCTACTTTCATTCTGGCCGCCATTGGGAATTTACCGAGACCATCTGCAACAGCTACCAGAATTTTTGTGACAGACGCGCGGCCCCCATTGAGCGCCTTGTGGTCATTGGCAGGAACGACACCACGCTTGATCCGGAAGAAGGCCGTCAGTACTGGCAGAACCACGCCATAATCCACGAAACGGATGACGCCCACAGCATAGAATCCATTGATGCGGTCATGCAGGCAAGCCTCAACAGGTGGCTGCACCTGGGCTAAAGCCGTAACACGCATATGAGGCGGCACCGCCTGCATAATAAAGGAAAACCCCCGGTCATGCCGGGGGTTTTATTCTGTTGTACGTGAGCAATGCTCTCGGGGGGCTGCCCGCTCTACTCTAAACCGCGCGGGGCGGAGCGGTGGAGGCACGGGTAATCAGCTGATGGCTGTATTCCACACGCGTAATATTGCGGTCAGAGGCAGTACCCCTGATCTTATTATGCAAAATTTCAAGGGCATTACGCCCCTTGTCACGCATGTAGTGCTCGACCGTGGTCAGGTCTATGCCTGCAAATCCCGATGGAAAAATATTGTCAAAACCGCACACGCTGTAATCGGCGGGTATGGAATAGCCGCCCTCGCGCACCGCATCAATAACCCCGTAAGCGACCATGTCATTTACCGCCACAAAGGCGGTAATTTTTTTGTCGTCCAGACATTTGCGTGCCAGCTCCCGCCCCACAAGGTGCTCAATCTGCACATTTTCCAGCTCGATTTCAGGGCTGATATCGCGGCTTTTGACCTGCACGCTGCCCTCGGGGCACAGCTGCCCAAAGGTATCGCGCAGGCCTTGCAGGCGCTGCGTGCGGATGGGGTTTGCCTCGTCTAGCGTGGTTGAAATATAGGCCAGATGCTTGTGCCCCAGATCGTGCATGTGACGCGCTATCAGGCTGCCGGCATCGTAGTTGTTGAGCTCAACGGTATCCACGCTCAGATCTTGCCGCCTGTCGCCAATCACCACCATGGGCAGTTTGCGGTCGGTTTTTTCCAGCACTTCTTCCGGATGGGCCAGCATGGCAAAAATAATACCTGCCATACCCATGCTACGCGCGAACTGCAAGGCTTCAAGCTCATTTTCAAGGCTACGGTAGGTGGTGTAGATGCAGGTGGCATACCCCCTGAGCCCGGCAGCCTGCTGAATGGCCTGAATAACAGTGGAATAATAGGGATTGGTGACGTTGGGAGCCACAAGCAGCACCGAGGGTGTGCTGGGCCCGCCAAAAGCCCTACGCCCGCCCCGATAGCCCAGATTCTCTGCCGCAGAAAAGACGGCCGCAATGGTTTCATCTGCAAATGAAACACCTTCCCGCCCGTTCAACACCATTGACACAGTGGCCTGCGATACTCCTGCGGCCTTGGCAACATGAGCCAAAGTAACTTTTTTAGCGGCAGTGTGCCTGATCCTCTGGCCGTTACCCGTCCCTGCCGTCATAAGCCAAGCCTCCTGTTCGGCCATCAAGGTTCCAAAACGCAGACGTATGGTAACCAGCTTGAAGGCCTTCATCAATTATTTGAACGTCAAAGGAATTATTTTTTATTTAATAAATATTCAATTGACATAAAATTTTTCTACATGCTATCTGACCTTAAATTTAGCACCAATCAACGCTATTTTCAACTGGAGGTAATTAAAAAAATTTAAAAAAATAATCTATATTAGCAAAAACTCGCAAAATTGAATAAAATTTTTAATAAAAGCCGCGCTCACAATAAGGCGGGAAAGCAGCCCACGGAGGGTGTCTGCATGGACGAAAGCTCAAAGCAAAAATACGTTCCTTCCAAAAGCGAAATGCGCAAGGTTGTTCTTGCCAGTCTGCTTGGCGCAACCATTGAATGGTACGATTTTTTCCTCTACGGCGTTGTTGCGGGCATTGTCTTCAACAAACTCTACTTTCCTACTTCTGACCCCTATCTGGGAACCATCATGGCATACAGCACCTTTGCCATTGGTTACCTGGCGCGCCCCCTTGGCGGTTTTATTTTTGGCCATTACGGCGACAAGCTTGGCCGCAAACGCATGCTCATACTCACCATGCTCATCATGGGTGTAGCCACGGTAGGCATCGGCCTTGTGCCCACCTATGCCTCCATAGGCATTGCCGCGCCCATCATCCTGCAGACGCTGCGCCTGTGTCAGGGCCTTGGCCTTGGCGGCGAATGGGGCGGCGCTGTGCTTATGACATATGAATATGCAAGCCCGCGCCAAAAGGCCTTTTACGCCAGTATTCCCCAGATGGGTCTTGCGACTGGCCTGTGCCTTTCCTCTGGCATGGTGGCCCTGCTGTCGTGGCTGCTGGACAACGAGCAGTTCCTTGCCTGGGGCTGGCGCTTTGCCTTTCTTGTGAGTGTGGTGCTTATTGGCATTGCCCTGTACGTGCGTACCCACATTCTTGAAACGCCCGAATTCCGCAAGGTTCAGGAAGACGGCGAGACCAGCAAAAAAACCCTGCCCATCGTTGCCGTTTGCAAAAATTATCCCCTCAATATTGCTCTTGGGGTGGGCGCCCGCTGGATTGACGGCGTGTTCTTCAACGTGCTGGCGGTCTTTTCCATCACCTACCTTGTGCAGCAGCTGCACACCTCGCGCACAGAGGCCCTTACGGCCGTAATGTTTGCCGCCTTGCTCATGTGCCCCTTCATTCTTATTGCGGGTCGTCTGGCTGACCGCTTTGGCCGCGGGCGCATCTATGGGCTCGCCAGCCTCGCCTGCGGCATCTCTGTATTCCCCTCATTCTGGCTTATGCAGAACAGTGGCGGCAGCATGTTCCTGATCGGTGTAGCCATTGCAATTCCGCTGAGCATCTTCTATGCGGGTGTTTTCGGGCCTGAAGCAGCGCTTTTTTCTGATCTGTTTCCCGCAAAGGTCCGTTACACGGGCATTTCCATAGTTTACCAGTTCCCCGGATTTCTGGTTGCCGGCATAGTGCCCGGGCTCTGCACAGTGCTTATCCAGTGGAAGGATGGCGACCCCTTCTACATCTGCATATTTGTGCTCATTGCAGCTGCAACCAGTGCCTTCTCTGCCTTTACCATCCAGGCGCGCCACAACAGGGCGGCACAGGCAGCAGGAGCCGTACAGGATTAACGCCATGCGAATCTTGCAACTCTCAGATACGCACCTGCGAGGCGACAACAGCCTGTCTTTTGGTGTGGTTGATACCCGGCGCTGCCTGGACGAGGCCGCTGCACACCTGAAAAATCTTGTGCAGAAGCCGGATGCAATTGTTATCACGGGTGATCTGGCCGATAGCGGAGACCTGAACGCATACCACATTCTGCACGACGAACTGGCCCCCCTGGGGCTGCCCGTATACGCCGTGCCCGGCAACCACGACAGGCGCGACCGCATGCAGGCGGTAATGCCACAGTGGTGCCCCGCCATGCAGGATATTGCGCCCTTCCTCTGCTACACAGTTGAGCACAACGCCCTGCGCATGATCATGATGGACAGCATGAGCCCAGGCTCGCATTCCGGCCACTGCCACAAGGAAACTGCCAACTGGCTTGAACGCGAACTGGCCAAACGCCCGCAAACGCCCACCCTGCTGTTCATGCACCATCCGCCCTTTGTCACCGGCATGGGCGCCATGGACGAACCCTTTGAAAATGTGGAAAGGTTTGCGCAGATTGTCAGCAGCAACCCGCAGCTGCGCCTGTGTTTCGGGCACATGCACCGGCCCATAGTGACCATGTGGCAGGGCAGCGTTGCCATGACAGCCCCTGCCGTATCCATGCAGATAGACCTGGATCTCTCAGCCGAGGGTGGCGATACCTTCCGCATGGAAACACCGGGCTACCTGCTGCACCATTTTGACAAGGGCGTGTGGAATTCGCACATCTGCCAGATTGCCGTGCAAGCCACATTTGCAGGCCCGTACCCATTTGCGGGTTCGGTGAATCCCACGCAGTAATATCTCCAGACATGAACACCCCACTCTAGCTGGCCGGGGCTGCCGATACCATGTTGGCAGCCCCGGCCATGTTTTTTCGGTGCGATCTTGCAGGGCTGCCCCTCTGATTTCTGCAAAATATTTGCGCAGGCTACAAGCTCAGCCGCAATTATATTTCATACATTTCAGTCTGCTTGAGCTGGAGGAATGGCGTCGCATAAAAATTCCGGTGTTCGCAGACATTGACAGCACTAGACGACCGGTCTAATTATTAAGTCATGAAAGAAAATGCACGGGATAAAATAATCGCAACTGGCGTTGATATGGTTGCCATCTCTGGGTTTAATGCTACCGGAATCGAGTCTATTCTCAAGGCCGCTGGCGTACCCAAGGGATCGTTTTATCACCATTTTGGCTCCAAGGAAAATTTTGGCATCGAGGTTATCAACCTTTTTGCTGAAAGATACGCGCAAAAGCTACGCAGTTTTTTTGACGATCATAACGTTGAGCCGCTTGAACGTATACGCAACTATCTGGAGCACAGCATAGAACACCTGACCCAGGAGAATTTTTCCAAAGGTTGCCTGATTGGCAATCTGGGTCAGGAACTGGCCGACCAGAACGAACGCTTCAGGGACAGGCTGGCCGAAGTTTTTAACGACTGGCTGGCGCTTTTTGCCGATTGCCTGCAGCAGGCGCAGCAGGCTGGCTCGCTCAATCCCCGGCTGGACACCCAGAAGCTGGCAAGTTTCCTGCTTTCAGGCTGGGAGGGAGCAATCCTGCGCGCCAAGGTAATGCGCTCGCCAGAGCCGCTTAAGCAGTTTGTTGGCATACTGTTCACAACAGTTTTAACAGCAGGGTAATTTTTACGCCGCACCACACTATCGCGCGGCAACCCATGCAACACATACACAACGAGAATGACCATGAACGCACAAAAAAACATACTTATGGTTACCACCAGCGCCGATGCCCTTACAAATGGCAGAAAAACAGGCGTGTGGCTTGAAGAAATAGCGGTTCCGTATCTTGCTCTGGCAAAAACCGGTGCCTCCATAACGGTTGCCAGCCCCAAGGGCGGAGCGGTGCCCATTGACCCGCACAGCCTTGACGATACCTCGGTTGCCAAATGGCCTGATATCATGGAACTTCTTAAAAACTCTGCTCCGCTCAGGAATATTCAGGCCGACGGATTTGATGCCATTTTTCTGCCCGGCGGGCACGGCACCATGATGGATTTTGCCACCGATGCAGAGCTCAAGCGCCTTTTGCTCGACTTTACAAAAGCCGACAAGATTATTGCAGCCGTGTGCCACGGCCCTGCTGGCCTGGTGGGCGCAAAGAAGCCCGACGGTACTCCGCTGGTAGCGGGCAAAACCATCACGGCCTTTACTGACGAAGAAGAAATAGCCGTGCAGCTTGAGAAGGTCGTGCCCTTCATGCTTGAAACGACCCTGCGCGCCGAAGGTGCAAACTTTGTTGGCGGCCCCCAGTGGGCTCCGCATGTGGAGGTGGACGGCAACCTCATCACCGGGCAAAACCCTGCCTCCAGCGAGGCCATTGCCCACGCAGTGCTTGAGCACCTGCACTAGATTCTGCAAGCGACAATTGAAAAACCCGGCTCCCCAATTTATGGGCAGTCGGGTTTTTTGTATTCAGGCCCGCCAGCATGCTGGCGAGCCCATGATGTCTCAGGTTACCTTATGTAATGGATGCGCTCGGCCTTGAATCGATCTTGTGGGTCTTTTTCTTCAGCCGGATAGCCCATGGGAAAAATGGCAAACGCGCGTTGCCCAGCCTCTATGGGCAGAATTTTTTCCACCATCGCCATGCGGTCTTCTTCGGGGGCAACGCCAAGCCATACGCCTCCCAGGCCCACAGACTGCGCGGCCAGCCACAGATTTTCCATGGCGATGGCCAGGTCAATCTGCGCGTATTGCGGAAAACGGCAGCCGTCCTCGTGGTAGGCGGTCACAATAGCCATGGGGGCGTGTGCCGCACAGCCCGCATAAGGGCTTATCTGCGACAGGGCCTGCAGTTTTTCCCTGGAGGTCACCACATAAAAATCCCAGGGCTGCTGGTTCCCAGCCGAGGGCGCGGCCATTGCGGCGCGCAGTACCTTTTCCAGTTTTTCGTCCTCTACGGGGCGGTCTTCAAACTTACGCACGCTGACCCTGTGGAATATCTCTTTCATATGATCCTCCTGCTGGTTGCGTCGTAACCCTTTGGAACATTTTTATTCAAGAATATAGGCGCTGACAATCTCGCCATAATAGGCAATGTGTGCGTCCCGGTTTGCGCCCACCGCCGAACCGTCCACATCCTGCGGATAACACTTTGTTCTGTAGTCTTCGATCAGGGCCGGGAGCTCCTGCTTTTGCTGGTACACGATTTTGCATTCCAGGGTAAGGGGGAGTTCTTTGACCGCAGGCACGGAAACAATTTCTGAATCAATCAGCGTAAGCCCGGCCTCCCTGATTTTATCAAGGTTACGGCCACATTTTGTACCACAAATGCCCAGAATTTTTTTGCTATAATCGCCAAAAGGAATATTGACCGTAAATTCGGGATTTTTGTCGAGCAGTTCACGGGTAAATCGGTGCTCACGAATAAAGGCCACAAAGATGGGGGTTGACCACTCAATGCCAAGGGTTCCCCAGCCGATGGTCATGCTGTTGACCCTGTCGCCAGCCTTGGAGGTGAGCAAAATACCCTTGGGCAGGGCTTCAAGAATATTTTTGGCGTAATCGGCAACTTCAATTTTTTTTCTTTCCATGACTCACTTCGCTTGCTTTGATTATTTTTTATGCGGTTGTGCCAGAGGGCAAACCCAGAGTGGGTACAACTCTTCCAACTGGCTAAAATCACTGCCTCATTTCATTTGCCTGATATGGCTATTGCCAACCAGACGACTTAATATTAGACCGGTCATATATTAAGTCAAGTGACGACAGTCGCAACGGGTGACCGACCAACCCGCGACGCAGGTCATGGCATGATATTTTTGCAAAATCAGGCAAGTAAATTGGAGAATTGTGCTAGCGAACAGCCACCAAGCAAGAGTAAAAGATATACAAAGTTGCATCCCCCGCGTGATCAATGACCGTTGGGGCGCATATACGGGCATTTTGCAGCGGCATATGTCAGCTGCCCTGCACAAAGCTGTTCTTTGTTTCAGTTCTGCCCGATAACAATTTTTTGTTGCTGTTTTTTATTGTGCAACAAAATTTCCGTACGATTTTTATACTGCTAACCAGCAAAGGTAAGTACCCATGGAAAAAGCAAAGGTGTATTTTACTGACTTTCGCACCAAGGCTTTTGGCGACGGCCTGCCGACCAAACTAAAAAAAATGATCAAAAAGGCGGGCATAGGCAATATTGACATGAAGGGCCGCTTTGTGGCCGTCAAGATGCACTTTGGCGAACTGGGCAATATCAGCTATCTGCGGCCCAACTACGCCCGGGCCGTGGTGGATACGGTAAAGGAACTGGGCGGCAAGCCCTTTCTGACCGACTGCAACACCATGTACCCCGGCAGCCGCAAAAATGCGCTGGAGCATCTGGAATGCGCCTGGCAAAACGGTTTTACCGCCCTTACGGTAAACTGCCCGATTCTCATTGGCGATGGCCTCAAGGGTACGGACGAAGCCCTTGTGCCCGTTGAGGGCGGTGAATTTGTGAAAGAAGCCAAGATTGGCCGCGCCGTCATGGATGCCGACGTCTTCATCAGCCTCACCCATTTCAAGGGTCATGAAATGACCGGTTTTGGCGGCGCAATCAAAAATATCGGTATGGGCTGCGGCTCGCGAGCTGGCAAGACCGAGCAGCACAGCAACGGCAAGCCCAATATCGACGAAGCCCTGTGCGTGGGTTGCAAGGCATGTATCAAACAGTGCGCCAACAACGCACTGCACTTCAATGCCGAAACCAAGAAAACCGTCATCAATCATGACAACTGCGTTGGTTGTGGCCGCTGCTTGGGCGCATGTAACTTTGACGCCATTTCTTTTGGCTTTAACGCCGCCCTTGAAATGCTCAATTACAAAATGGCTGAATATACAAAGGCTGTGGTGCACGGACGCCCGCACTTCCACATTTCACTGATCGTGGATGTATCACCCAACTGCGACTGTCACGGCGAAAACGACGTGCCGATTCTGCCCAACATTGGCATGTTTGCCTCGTTTGATCCGCTTGCCCTGGACCAGGCCTGTGTGGACGCCTGCATGAAAGCCAAGCCCCTGCCGGGCAGCCAACTGGCGGAAAATCTGGGCAAGAAGGGTTTTGTGGACCACCACGACCACTTTAAAAACTCGCGCCCCGAATCAGAATGGCGCTCGTGCCTCGAACACGCGGAAAAGATCGGCCTCGGCACACGCGAGTACGAGCTTATCGTCGTGAAATAGTGCATTCAAAGACAATAATGGCCGGCCTGTTTTCCGGCCATTGTTGTTTGCAGGGCAAACGGTCAATGTTTCAGCATCACCAGCAACAGCTGGCGGCAAACAACTTCACACAAGGAATTTCCCATGTCCGACATGGCCGAACTGCTGGAAGAACTTGCAACCTTTGACGGCGGCTCAGTAAACTCCCCGCTCAGGGGCGTTCGTTTTTTCAAGAACACACAGCAGACACGCCGCAAACCCCTGCTCTACACGCCGGGCATTTGCATTGTTGCCTCTGGCTACAAGCTGGGGCATCTGGGCGGCAAGACATTTCGGTACGACGCGGGCAATTATCTTGTAACTTCGATATCCATGCCCTTTGAGTGCGAATCCTTCCCCAATGGCAATGAACCGTTGTTGGGCATGTTTATCGATATCGACCTGGTGCAGCTTAACGACCTCATACGGCAGGTTGACCTGCACAGCGATCTGCATGTCAACGCAGCCAACGACTATCAGCTGGCCATCGGACCGTCCATTATGGATGAAGAAATGAAGGACGCCACCATCAGGCTGCTCAAGGTGCACCGCTCAGAACAGGAAACACGCATTCTTGGGCCTGCCTTTGTGCGTGAAATTCACTATCGGGCGCTGTGTGGCAGTCAGGCCCCAGTGCTGCTCTCTGCGGCGCGGGGCAACGGAACCATGGCTCAGGTCATGAACGCCATAGGTCTGATGGAACGCAGCTATCAGGACAAGTTTGATATCAAGCAACTGGCAGTATCGGCCCACATGAGCACATCTGCTTTTCATAAAGCATTCAAGGATATTACAGCAGATTCCCCCCTGCAGTACCTCAAAAAAATCAGGCTGGCAAAGGCCCGCGACCTCATTGTGCAGCGTAAAATGCGTGCAAATCTGGCTGCCAGCGAGGTTGGATATGAGAGCCCATCGCAATTCAGCAGGGAATTTAAGCGGTATTTTGGCGAAAGCCCTGCGGATGTGAAGCGGGAGATCAGAACGACCTGAGAGAGCGAGACAGCCTCCAGATGCGGCACAAATGAGGCCTAATGGAAGCTAGTCAAGCTGACTCCTCAGCACACCAACGGCTCTTCAAAAGCTGCTCATCTTCCACGAAATGACTTGTTCCCGCAGCTTGAGCTGCGGGAACTCCTCTTCCTTCTTCTCTGCGCCCAGTAAGGCGTTCCCCCTTCTTCGAATGTAAATGCCACAGACCGAACCTTGGAAAAATTCCGGGGCAGCTGACCTCTCCAAAGAACAGAGAACTGGAACATGCCTCAATGATGGACAAGTCCCAGCCCCTAAATTGACTGGGGTCAAAACCACCACCATGAGACTTCCCCTCGGTCAAGCAAATTCACCCCACAGAAACGCAAAGTTAGTTCCACCAGCCGCAAACAGCTCGGCACCCAACCATACCGCTTAGCAGTGGTTGAGTGTTCACCATGAAGCAGGTCAGAGGGTTAGCTCAGAAATCAATTTTGGACTGTCCCTGTTATTCAACGGATGAGGTCAGAAGCGTGTCGTGGAGTCACCTTCCACAGACTCGCCGGAGCATACGCGGTAGCGATTGCAAATATCGAGGGGATCAGCAAGATACGTTTTTCGTCCTGACAAAAACGCGTGGAATTTCGAGCGCAACGTACTCAGGTACATGTGCATCAAGAGTTTTGCGCTGATGCTGTTCAGGGCGATAAAAACGGTTTGCGCAAATCAGCCCCTGACAGGTTCTGAACGGCAGCTATCAAAGGGGAACGTCAAGAGATGGCAGGTGAGGGAAAGAAGAAGAAGAAGAAGAAGCGAGGCCATGCTGAGGAAGAACAGAATGAGGGGGGGGCAATGCGTAGTGTCGGGATGGAAGGGGAAAAGACAAAGCCCCTTGCGCTATGAGCAGCAAGGGGCTTTGGAGCA
>NZ_WASP01000011.1 GCF_009712225.1 Desulfovibrio sp.
AATTGACGCCGCCATTGGAACAACTGGTTCTTGTCAATCCCGTGTCGGCGGGCCCCCGCCGAAACCGACGTCGTCGTCGTGAAACTCTCCGCGATGATCGCCATTCTCGGTCTACGCGCGAAGAAAACGGAAGATGGGGACGGGGTGACGCTTACGAATATGCTCAAGTTCCGATTTGATGACGCCGTTTGGCTGGCCGGGCTTTCCGAGGATGCCATTGCCCCCAGATTCATAGGCAACATTGGTCTTTTTCGACCACATGATGCCGTTCAGAGCCTGAAAACCGAGTTGTCGGCTCCGCACGAGAATATCGGCATGGAGCGGGAGCACATGATGTGATCCGCCAACGGCCTTCCGCCGGCTCCGCAGCACGTCACCGACATTACAGGCGAGACGTCCACCAGGTGCCAGGACCCGATAGCATTCCGCCCAGCAGGCGTCGAGCGCTTCTAAGAACTCTTCATAAGATCCTGCATCCGATAGCTGGCCGGGACTCGACGGATAGGCTTTCAAATCGTGGTAGGGGCAAGAGGTGACAATTAGAGGTATTTGATCGCTGTCGATCCAGGCCATATCCTTGGCATCGCCCAGCTTTAGAGTGTGTATGGTTGGCAAACCCACGGAAAGATCGATGTGCGCCCCGCAGGGTCGGCCGGCAATATCCGTTATCACCGTGACGACGATCGCCCCGGCGGACTGCCCGATACCCTCTCGTCCTTCATCTGTCAGCGTCCATTGGCCGCGCCCGGCCGAGGTGAGATAACCCATTGCAAGGGCTTTTTGGCGGGCAAACCTGACGTGCCTCTGCCAAAGATTGACCTCCTGCCCATCCCCGGTCGACACCGTTTCGGTCACCACCTCGTAGGGGACCCCGAAACGTTTTGCCAACTCGTTGGCGACATCGCTTGCCCGGGCCTTATTGCCCATATCCCTGACTGTTTCCAAGAGCGGAAACACGAGCTGGGCTTGGGTCGGCTTATTCGTGGATCGCGGGAACATGTGGCGGGGTTCTCCCTACTAGACACCACGCCAGGCTATCAGCGGGTCCAGCCTCGACAATTGGGGGATGAGCTGCCCGGGACACAGGAGGTTCACAAGTTGACCTTGGCGTCGTTCCGCTGAGACGTGGCTCCGCCTTTCGTCACATCGAAGCCGGCAGCATTTTTTGCCTCGTTCCGGTCCCGGAAGTGCTGCAGCGACTTCGACAAAACGCGCTCCATTTCGAGGACCTCCTGATCATCCGCGCTGAGTCCGGCCGCTGCGGCAAGCAACAGAAGAGTGATACCGACACCGCCCAGTTCCTGGGCGAGCGCGCCGCTCGGGCGGGAGAAAATATGGTCGACCAGCCGGTGAGCCATTTCGGCCGAAGCACCGCTCGCCTGATAGGCTTCGATTGATTCTTCCAGGAACCGCACGGCCCGTTGTTCGACCGAGTCCGCGTGCTCGGAGCCGAAGGCCGCCTTGCACCACTCCGCCATCCGGACCTGACGCCTTCCGCGATCAACGAGATCTCCGCGCAAGAAGACCACGGCGTCGCCAGTTCCCGCGCTGGCATCGTCGATAATCGACCAGATAATTTGCCCGTCCTCGCCGGGCGTCGGAACAAGATAGATCTTTGCCGGAATTTGCATGGTTGATGTCTTTTCCTTCGGAACACCTCAAAGCCAAGTTTCGATGATGCCGGGGGGATCGGAAGCAAACCGCGGCAGGCAGGCGAGGCCACGCGGCAGCCGTTCCCTGACGCCATCAAGGGTATCCGCCAGAATGATGGTCCCCGTCGGTTCGTCCCCGGGGATGGTCAGCCGCATGCGACAGATCCATTGCCCCGGGTAATTTCTGGTTTCCGGACCGTAGACAACCCACATGGGGAGCCGGCTCCCGAACTCGTACTGAAGCCTTTCACAGGTCACCTGGTCGGCGTCTTGCGAGGCAGGAATGGCGGCAATGAGTTGCGGCACCTCGCTTTCGGAAAAACCATGGCTGGAGAAGACACTGCGAAGCACATCATCGGTGGTTTCAGGGCTTTCGCGGAAGACGGACACGCCTTCCCGCGCACCGGCTGTGATTACCCGGAGAACTTCTTGCCGCCAGTTTGTGGCACTGCCGGACGCCATGAACCGCTGCTCGCCGGTCACGAGAACCCCGGCCTTCAGCAACTCCAACACCAGTTCGCTAAAATCAGCCATTCTGTCCCCCTCCACCACTGAGCCTCAAAACTTGGTCGCCCAGATCAGGCAACTGGCGACGTCCGTGCCACTGCTGCGGAACGTCCCCGCCGCCATTCGCTCCATCTCGGCGCGAATGGAGTCCATCCACTGGCGGAACTTCGGGGCAAGGCCGCGATCGCGATAGAAAACGCCGGCATCGCAGATCGACACCAACCGCCCGCCGGGCTTCAGGAGCTGCCAGGCAAACATCGTGTGCCGCGCCGCTTGATCATTAGAGAAGGGCGGGTTCATCACGATTGCATCATAGATCGCATCATCGCCAACCTGACGCTCGCCCCATTCAAGGAAATCGGCACAGGTGACATCGAGGTCGCCGACAATACTCTTCAGCACGCCAACATTCTGAGCGTCGATGTCGACAGCGCAAACCTTTGCGCCGCGCTTCAACAGCGGCAGAACCAGCCGACCACGGCCCGCACTTGGTTCCAACGCCAAATCGCCCATGGAGACACTGGCGATTTCCACCATGCGCTCAGCGAGATCGGCGGGCGTCTCAAACAACTGCAGATTCTTCTGCCGATTGACGTAGGAGCCATCCTCCAGGACTCCGGCCAGCAGCTCGGACGGATCGGTCTGAAAAATATGACCGCCCTTGCCGCGATTCCATCTGCCGCCCAGACCCTCCAGCACCTTGTTGACCTGCACATAGGCCGAACGATCCAGCTGGCCGGACAGCTTCAGGACATTGCCTTCGATGGTGGCATTTCCGAGAATGATCCGCACGTCGGGGGAAATCGCTATTGTCATTCGATGAATCCTATCAGTTGGGGTTTGCTATCGGCAGACCCAGTAAATGTCCAAATTGTAGAGAACTGGCGGCTTTCCGCGATTTGCTGTCGGCTTACACCACGATCATGCGCAAAATCGGCGCCGGTCAGATCGCCAGTGCGTATTGGGCGGAGGCGACCCGCGAGAATCCGCCGCGCCCCAGGGTCTGGCGGATCTTCGCTGAGACATTCCGGTTATTGAGGCCTTTGGGATGATCGCGGACGAACTCGTAAAGCTCGCCCAAGGTCAAAGGACGACCTTCACGGCGAAGGATGCCCTCCAACAGATCGCGCCAAGTCGTTTTCGTCGATTCCGCGCCGTCGATCGGCATCAACTCGGCTTGGGCGACGAAGACACAGGTCGCGGCCGACAGCGGAACGAATCTCCCATCCAAACCGCTGTCATGCAGGCGCTCGACATCTTCCTGGCCATAAGCGACCAGCACCGATGGCGCGCCACCGTTGGCTTTTGCCGGTTTACCATCCGCCCCCAAGAAAGTAAGGCGACCACGGAGAAACAGGAGGGCATCGGCGCGCTGCCAGATCGCTCTGAAAAAATCGGCAGTCTCGGTCCGAGCAAAGATCAGCGCCGACCCGCGACCGTGTTCTGCGAGGCGCATCATCCAGCGCCCCATGGCCTTGCCATAAGGCGGGTTCAACCAGATGCGCCCAAACCAAGGGCGAAGAAGCCCATCACCGTCGGCCTCGGTATAGTGGTTGATCGCTGTGGGAAAGGGGCGCGGGAGAGGCGCAGCACAGGGATCGAGATCAAAAGTTCCCAGCGCGTCCAGAATGAAATGCGGTGTCAGCCAAACCACTGATCTCGCTGCGGCACTGTGATGCCCCCCCAAACCTTTTCCCATACTCGCTCTCCCGATTTACTCAGAAGAGGGTGCCCTAAGTTGGGAAAGCAGCAATTTTGCACCAGGAAGTCTGTGCGATGGTTGAGAGCACCGGCGGGTGAGACGAGCTGTGATGCTCGTGATTACTCAAACCCGTTTTGGTCTACCTAGATCCTTCGGTCATTCCCCCTTCGTTACGCCACAGGCATGTCAGAGCCAGCGGCGAACCCTTCTCGCAAGCGCAGGCTCCGACAAACGGCCGCGATGATCTGTTGACCTGTCATGTTCTGGCAACACGCCATGACCAGTTCCTTGTGAACAGTACGGGATGCAATGCCGTACTGTTCGGCGATCTCGCGCAATTCGCTTACCCGCAGGATGTGCAGCATTTCGCCATGCCAAGGCCACGGATTCTCCCGATAGCCGGCCTCGGTCACGGCGATCGCGCCGGTAGCAGCATCCGCGGTCCAGGTTTCGATCCAAGAGAACCGCTGCCGCGCATCTCTTATCGTGGCCTGCGCCTCGGTGTATTGCTGCCGATAGGACTTCCAGCCCGGCGACAAAATCTGCCCGTCTCTCGCCGTCTTGGGCGGATGTTCTTCCTCGATATGCGGCAGCGCCTCGTTCCAGCAGGGCGCCAGCGCCACTATGATCTTGCTGCAAACCGGTCCGAAGGCACGTAACTGCGCTTCCAGACGGCTAAGGACGTCCTTGCTCGATTTGATCTCGACGGCAACAATCTGGGACGGGGTGATGGCCGCCAAGTCAAGGCGATTGGTGGAGTATCGCAACGGCATTTCGTGCACGATGCGGGCCGCCGGATATTGCTTCCGCAGCTCGGCTGCGACGAGAGCGCGCATCTCCAGCTCTTCGGCAGAGCGGTTCTGCTTTCTTGGCTCCAGTTCTGCGGTGCCATCCGGCATCCTCGTTCCCCCTACGACCTTCTCCTAGATACCGTCTCCGTTGACGTTCTCGACGGCCCTCGCGCCGCGCGAGGTCATTACCTGTTCCCGCACTTCACAAGACAGCGCGTCTTTGCGCCGAACAGCTTCGCCCAGCGTGCACCCCTCAGCGAGACGCCCGACGATGTAGCGAAAATCCATGGATACCCGCCGGCGAGTCATCTCGATGAATGCTTCATCGGTCGACAATGCCGCCAACCGGTAGGCGTCGTGCAAATCCGGATCGCCCGGCTCCACAAAATCCGAAAACGCCATTGGTCCAAACCTCCACTGTCCAGCCTGCCGGGGCGGCCCGGCGGTTCAGCCTTCGCGCCTTTCTCGGCCCCTGCTACCCGGTTACCCGGAGTGACGACCGAAGGGTTCTCGCCCAACCTTCACGCCTCGCCCTATCGGGCTGGCATCAGCGGCCCCGGCAGGTTGGTTCGGTTCCCCTGACGTCAAGCGTCGCCTGAAATCAAGCCGACGGTAGTCCCCGCCGACTGGTGGTTACCGGGCTAAGAACGACTCCATTCCAGCCGCGTGGTCGGGGGTACGACCACCGGTCGCGGGGACCACCACCCCATCACGAAGAGTTTCGGTCTGGTGAGCGACTCCCTTTCGATCTTTGATGCTGTCCAAGTCCTGAAATGCTTGCTGAAGCTCATCGAGCAGCAAAAGAGGGATTGTGACGGTCCGGCCATCACGTTTGCGGCCGTTCGCGTAGGCCAACATTCGGGAAACAGCAAACTGCAGTCTTGCATCAGGAGAGATGCCCTTGGACGCTCGACCGACAAGTGCCAGGTCGTCGTCGGATGGAGACCAACTGATCAACATTTTCTCCGACAGACTTTGGAAGGCCGTGAAAACCTCCACGGCACTCTGTCGCCCAAGTGCAGATGCCACGTAGGCAAGATCGGGAATCTCGGAATCATGTACCGCTTGATAGGCGGTAATAACGCGGAAACACCTCGCATCGATACCGGACAATTCTACGCGAGCCTCAGCGTCGATATTTTCCTCTGAGATTGTCGCCTCTTTCTTCAAGCGAGCCAGCAGATTATGCGCGTCACAGCGGTTTTTGTAGCCAAAGGCTTCCTGAATCGCGGCCAACCCGTGGCCGGCACGGTCCATGGCAAGCGCGGCCGAATATCGCAAGGTCTGCGGCCGGATACTGGGCGAAACACCGGCCTTTTCGGCAATTGCCTTGATGTTGCGCGACATCTTGCTTTCGGTCATCGGCCGACCGCCTTTGCCGACAATGAAAGGCGCGTTTGGCTCGTCTTCAGCCTGCCTGGTGCGAAGATACCGCAGGAACGAGTGATCGCAGGCAAGCTCATAAAGCGGCACGCGGCGACGCCGATCACCCTCCCCAGCAAAAAGCCAGGGCGGGATCACGTCCTTCACTCTAAGCGCCAGCACCTCTTCTTGGGAGATCCCGACGACTGTGAAGATGCGTATCGCGGCATCGATAGCTGCCTGGTAGTTTACGCAGGTGAATTTGCCCGATTCCTCAAGAAATCTTTCGAGGTCGCCATCTGACAGGGCACGATTGAACTGGCCTTTGGGCCGATCCAGTTCTTCCTCGAAGCCAGTGAACGGCGACTGATCATAGCCCGTTGTTTGCCGGTACCAGGCAAAGACCCTTTTCACCCCGGCGAGCCGCAGATAGATCGTGCTGTCAGAATTTCCGGAGCAGCGAAGCTGATCAACGTATCCGGCCAGCCTACCGGCCGTAAAATCAGATACGCGGAGATCGTGGCCGACCAACTCAACGGACCGCTGAATATGGCGTGCGTAAGTGGGGGAGACGCTGAGATCGCGTTGCAAAAACATTTCAACAAGTGAACCCCAGGCAATATCACCATTCGCATTGACGGGCGCCTTGGCGTGTTTTGATTTTGCAGTAGCTTTCTCGACCATGCCTGCTCAACCTTTCCGACTCGCGCTTGCTATGCGTTCCGCTCGACGAAACCCTTTTGACGCTCGAAAGCTACCAGAGTCGAAGAAACCAAAAACCGGCCAATACGCGACATTTTTGTCAGTAATTACCAGTGCGCGGATCTATCACGAGAGTTTGAACAGCCTCCGGGGAAGTTGTCGGGAAGCCCAAAAAAGTAGGTTTTTGGTTAGGCTCTGGCTTTCAAAAGACTGCTCGCACCGCTCGCTGCCGTGTTGAGCACATCGACCACAGCTTCAATCTCGTCATCATCAGATTGATCGATGGAAATGATGGCCAAGAACGGCACCCCATTTCGCTCGATGGTCACCGGCTGGCCGGTATCGTTTCTCCGGAGCGTATAGACGACCCCGGCGCCGTCTTGGGTTCTGAAAACACCGGGTGCCGGCGGCATCTTGATAATCTCCAAGGCTCTCGCCCGCCGGGATAGCCTGCGAATAAAGCCGCGCTCCTCCAAGCAGTCGAGCATCCGATGGACACTGGATTTCGATTTCAGGCCCAAGCGATCCCGAATTTCGTCAATGGTGGGGGATATCCCCGTCTCTTTGATCGTTTCGTAGATCAGCGAAAGCAGTTCGTTTTGCCGCGACGTCAGCATGGGGACCACCCCCCTATCAAGGCGGCCGGAGCGGGTTGGCACGTCATTCATGCCGCCATTTTTTGAATGTCGGCGAAGCGTTCTCGCCAGGCCGCTCGCGCCTGGATCTCGTCCAGGACCTCAATCGGCTTATCCCAGAGGCGTCCGCGATAACCCTTACCGACCCGCTTGCGCGCGATATCTTCGGGCCAGTCCATCAGCTGCACAGCCTCCGAAACAGCGGCGATTGTGTCCGCCCGCTTCACAGCTGCGACTACTGCGGGATCAAGAGGGAAGGCGATACCGACAAGTGGCAGGATCACGCGGTCAAGACGATGTTTCACCTCTCTTAGGCCGGCAGTATCAAAGAGATGACCATACGGCGTGACGATATCCCCTAAACCTCCGCCCTCATGCAAATCGTGCGACATTGCATATAGCCGCGCCACTCGCGGCGCCTTGGGCCAAAGAAATTTGACCAGGATGTCATCGACGAGCGGATGATGCTGCAGGACGTTATAGGAAACCTCACCCTTGCATTGCCCGCCAAATCGCGGCGTCCGCGACGTGCCGTAAATCCAGTCCTCCAGGTCGACATCGAGGGGGGACGGATCGTAAAGATTGACCCATCGTCCTGACCGCATCCGCATCATGACGTTTGGGGCTTCGAATTGAGATGGCACGGGATTGCCAGACATTGGCCTTTGACCTCTGTTACTCTGCTATTCCAAGGATACTGCCGAACTCGGCCGCCAAAATTCGCAATTCGCGTTCAAGTCCAGGGGTTCCCGGCGACAGCCATCATCTGGCGATACCGGGAACCCTTTCACCTGGCCCACTTTCGGCTATTCGGCGTCGGTCGCCTCGTCGCCACCGTCGAGACTGGCACTGACCGAGCGGGCATTGCTCCGGATCGTGTTCTCGATCTCGGCGGCGATTTCGGGATGGTCGCGAAGGAACTGCTTGGCGTTCTCCCGGCCCTGGCCGATGCGCTGCGAATTGTACGAGAACCAGGCGCCCGACTTCTCGACCACCCCTGCCTTGACGCCGAGATCGACCAACTCGCCCATTTTGGAGACGCCTTCGCCATACATGATGTCAAAGTCGACCACCTTGAACGGCGGCGCGAGCTTGTTCTTGACCACCTTGACGCGGGTCTGGTTTCCGACCACCTCGTCCTTGTCCTTGATGGACCCGATCCGGCGGATATCGAGGCGGACCGAAGCATAAAATTTCAGCGCGTTGCCGCCGGTCGTCGTCTCAGGAGAACCGAACATCACACCAATCTTCATGCGGATCTGGTTGATGAAGATAACCATGCATTTCGAGCGGGACACCGTGGCAGTCAGCTTGCGCAGCGCCTGGCTCATCAACCGGGCTTGCAGGCCGACATGGGAGTCACCCATCTCGCCCTCCAGCTCGGCCCGCGGCACGAGAGCAGCGACCGAGTCGACCACCAGGACGTCGATCGCCCCGGACCGCACCAGCGTGTCGGCGATTTCAAGAGCCTGCTCGCCGGCGTCCGGCTGCGAGATCAGCAACTCGTCGAGATTGACGCCGAGTTTGCGGGCATAGACCGGGTCAAGCGCATGCTCGGCGTCGACGAAGGCACACGCGCCACCCCTCTTCTGCGCCTCGGCGATGACGTGAAGCGCCAGCGTGGTCTTACCCGAACTCTCCGGACCATAGACCTCGACGATCCGGCCGCGGGGAAGCCCGCCGATACCGAGCCCAAGATCCAACCCCAGGGAGCCGGTGGAGATTGTGTCCACCTCGACCACTTCGCGCGAGCCCATGCGCATGATCGAGCCCTTGCCGAAAGACCGCTCGATTTGCGTGAGTGCTGCATCCAACGCCTTGGTACGATCGACACGATCGTTGGTGGCCAAGGCCAGAGAACCGTTATTCATGAGGAACTCCAAGCAAGTGAAGGTTTTGGAGCCCTCACCTTGCCACCGGGTCGGAGCGTCACAATTTCCCGCCAACCGCCACAATGCCTTTTTCAGTGCCGGTGCACTGGAACCGGTTTAAGAAATCAGGCCTGAAGTTCCGATTCAGATCGATCAGCAGCGACCACCCGGTTCCGACCGCTTTTTTTCGCCTGATATAGCGCCTGGTCGCTAGCCTCGCGCGTAGCTTCCAGGGTGTCCATGGTGCCGGTGGCCACGCCGACCGAACAGGTGACACGTCCATGCGCGAACTGGTGCGTCTCGATGACCCGCCGCAACCGCTCGGCCACTTCAAGCGCCCCGGGCAATCCAGTGTACGGCAGAACCGCGATCATCTCTTCACCGCCCCAGCGGCACCCGCAGTCACTGGTTCGAAGGGCGTTGGAGATGATGGCACCGATGCGGCGCAACACGTTGTCGCCAACGTCGTGGCCAAATTGATCGTTGACCTTCTTGAAGTGGTCGATGTCCAGCAACAGCAAGGACATCTCCGCCTGGCTGTCGTGCTGTGTCAGCCAATCGTCGAGACCGCGGCGATTTACCAAGCTGGTGAGCGGATCCAACAATGCCGCATCGCGTAAGGAAGAGATCTTCGCCTCCAGCGGATTGGGGCCGCTGGCGTTCAAGAATTGACGCGGGCTTTCGCTGATGGTCTGACTTGCCCGACAGGCGGCTTCGCCAACCCCGATCTGCTCAGTCGCCATCAGATAGAGCGTCATCGCCATGAGCTGGTCACCAGCGCCCTGCCAAATTGACCCGCCGGCTGCGCCGGCGGGAGCTTGACGCGGCCCCATATATTCGGCGATTGGTGCAGCCCTCGCTGCTTCCCAAACAGCAACACCAGCCTTACCACGCGTCTCGATGACGGCCCCGCCCAGCCAACCAGCGAGTTCAAACGGCTGTAGGCCCAGGCCAGACGCTCGAGCAAGAACGCGTTGCCCAAATCGTCGCGTCAATTCGGACGGCTGTTCGGCCGCGCTCGACGCGGACAAGAGACCGGCAAGTTCCGTTTCATTGAGGAAAAGGCCGTTCAGGCGGCATTCCGCAGCGTGGAGATCCAGAATCTTGAGCGCCTTGACCTCGGAGACGCCGCCCACCCAAACCGGCTTCTTCGCCTCATTGGCTATCTTTGTCGCCCGAATCAGCGTGTCTGAGGAAAGGTTGCACTCCAGCACTACGACGTCGGCCTCCCTCACCATGCTCACAAGATAGTCCTGGCGGAAGGACGCCTTGCTGACCGGCGTCGACGTGACGGCAGACAAAACGTCACCAGATTCGGTGACATGCGCGGAATAGCCGGCTTCTGGCAAACCCTTACGGAACTCCGGTCGTACGACGACACCAGCGCGCTGCAAATCACCCACGATCATGCGTGACATGCTGGTGTCGGATAGGATCGTGCCCAAGGTCGCGTTGGCACCAAGCCGAACCAAGGTGGTGGCAAGATTGAAACCCGCGCCACCATATGAGAATTCCAACTCACCCGGACGATCAGAAATGTCCGCATAACCTTGGACACGGCTGATCAGGCTGAGATGCGCAGACCCCAAGATCGCAAACTTGACCACCGCCGGCACTCCTAGAGATTGCTTGCCGGCAGAATCCTACGACACGAGGTTTGGTGTTGAAAATTCATATCGAGCCATTGTTCAGCCGATTGCCACCAATCGTGGAGTTTCTGCGAAAAACCCATCTCTCTCGACTTCGGTCGGCTTCGCGTTATTACGGGCATCGGCAAGTGTGGACCACATGGTAGCCCGCAATTGTTTGAATGCTTGATCCGGATCTACGCCTGTTCTTTCGACCGAATCGACGAACCTCGCCACATCGACGGTGACACCATCGAACAAACCATAGGCTCGATAGAAATCCTCCATCGAGCCGGTATATATCGAAGGGCATATATCCGAAGTAATATTTGCGGCCAACAGCGAAAGTTCCGCCCGTGCCAAACGTGTAATGTGTAAAACCAGCGTCCTGCTCGCACCACGCTTCAGAAGCCGCCTTGCCAAATCCGCCCTCAAGCCCCGGTCCACCACCTAATCCCCCAAGTTATATTTCGATTGCCTTGATGACCACATTTGACACAGGCCTTTTTGCAGGGTCAAGTAACGAACCGTAACGGACACAACACGCTAGGCAAAAACGGCTATTAACCTCATGTCATCAACGATTAAATAGGCGGAAATTTTGATAAAATTGCGCAAAAAAAGTGATATATAAGCCAATGAATGAATATTCGCTGTGATACGACGCTGTCGCACAGCGGACGACGCAGATCATTAACAGTTTCTTAATAATGAGTATTGCGACGAGTCTGAATGTTGTGACAACAGAAGCGCCAAACGCAGACCGTGCGCGAGGAATCGTCTCAACCTAAACATAAGACGTCGTCACCGCTATACGCACCCGCGGAAGTAGATCTTCGCCCACCCGAGGACGCGAACGCGCCTTATGTAACGCCGACGTGACAAAGCGACCTTTACACCGTAACGACGATGTTACATACTGCTGAGATGGCGGTGAAAAATCATAACATCGTCGTTGTCGACGACGATATCGATATGCGGGATACGGTCAAAGCCTATCTCGCTCAAGAAGATTTTTCAGTGGCCGGCGTAGGGACAGGTCAGGAACTGTGGGAGTATCTGGCCGTCAACCAGGTCGATCTCGTCATTCTTGACGGCCGCCTTCCTGACATCGACGGCTTCCAGCTGACCCAGCACGTCAGCTCTGCCTACGATGTCGGTATCGTTGTCGTTACCGCGAGAAGTTCTGTGGAAGATAGAATCGTCGGGCTCGAAATGGGCGCCGACGACTACGTCATCAAACCATTCTCCAACCGCGAATTGCTGGCCCGGGTCCGTTCAGTCCTGCGCCGCCGCTCGCCACCTCCCAGGGCCAAGACAGGGACCAGGCTGCCCGCGCCTTTTCTCATTCCGGCGCAATCACCCTCTCGGAAGCTGTCATTTGGCGGCGGCGCTCACGCAGAACCGCAGAACGTTAACTGGAGTCTCGACAAGCTTAAGCGAGACCTCATATCTCCAAGGGGACAGAAACTTGCCTTGGCGGCCGGCGATTTTGACCTCCTGCTCATCTTTGCGGAAAACCCTGGGGTTACCATGACGCGGCAGTCCATCATGAGGAATTGGAAGGGACGCGACCTCAATGACGAAGAGCGGACCATCGACATGGCCATCCATCGTCTGAAGAAAAAATTCGCCGAAATCGGGGCTGCAGACGAATTCTTCATCCAGACCATCCGGGCTCGGGGTCTGCTGTGCAGCGCCAAGATCTCCATTATCTGAGCCGGTAGTGCCGCTATGTCGGACCCCGTCTATCGCTCCTTCCGGAAGAGAGGCCCTGATCGCCGCAAGGCCAATTACGAAAAGCTGCTGCGACTGCATAGCGAATGCATCGGTTTTTGCATCAAATATGACAACGAAACCACCCTTGCGCAGGCAATCTGCGACTTGGCAATCACGCGCGCCGGCTATACCCAATCCTTCATCGGCTATGCCGAGCAAGATGAGAAAAAAACTTTTCGTATAATCGCCCAGCAAGGTATCGATGCTGTGCAATTTCCAGAACTGTCGTGGGGTCCTGACCATCCCAGCGGGCAGGGGTTGATTGGCGAATGCATCAGATCACGACAAGCCATCGCCTTTAACCCGTGGTCACCGGAGTACACAACAGAATTTTGGCAACAGGCCGCGAAGAAAATCGGCTTCGATTCGTCAATCGCGATTCCGATCATTATCGAGAACGACGTGATCGGTGCCATGCTCTTTTTCGCGAACGCGGAAGGTCCAGTCGACGAAGCAGAAATCTACTACCTGGAGCGCCTGGTTGCCGATCTCGCCTATGCAATCCGGTTCATTCGGCTGCAGCGCCGCGAACAGGACGCAACCCGCACGCTGACCATTGAAGCCGAGAAACGGCAACGGCTCGAACAACAGCTCGCCGAATCCCGTCATATGGAGTCCATAGGACGCCTCGCTGGCGGCGTCGCGCATGACTTCAACAACAAACTGGCGATCATCTCCTCAAACTTGGAGATGCTTCAGGCGTCGCTGGTAAAATATCCCCATGAGACGGAACGCGTATTGGCCGCAATGCGGGCCACCAAAAATGCTTCCGATCTTGTCAACGGCCTGCTCGCCTACGCCCGCCGCCAACCGCTGATTCCACAGGTGATCGACGTGGTCTCCACGCTGCGGGAAATCAAAAGGCAGCTGGAGACCACGATGCCGGCGAACGTGCAGATCTCCATCGACAATGCCAAGGATACCTGGCCTGTCACAGTCGATCCGTCTGGTTTCGAAGCTGCAATCACCAATTTGCTGAAGAACGCCCAGGATGCTATCCGCTTGGGTGGTGGCAAGATCACGATCTCGACCAGAAACCTCAGCGCGATTGGGCAGCAGTTCGAAGCACCCGAAGCTTCGGAAGGGGACTACACCTGCATAGAGGTGGCAGACAACGGATGCGGCATTGCTCAGGATATTTTGCCCAGGGTGTTCGAACCTTTTTTCACCACCAAGGCCCCAGGCCGCGGAACGGGCCTTGGACTGGCCTCTGCCTACGGCTTCGCCAGGCAGTCCGGCGGGATCCTGAAGATCAAGAGCCAGGTCGATGAGGGCACGATCCTATCGCTCTACCTTCCAAAGGCAATCCGGCCAATCACCAACCATGCCCCATCCAACCAAGCAGATCAGTGCCTGCCACCTCGATGCACTATCCTGGTCGTCGAAGACGAACCCGAATTATGCGCAAACACTTCGATCTTCTTGCGCGAACTGGGCATGCAGGCCTTCGAGTGCAATTCGACAATGGATACTGTCAACCAGCTGCTGTCGAACTCGAAGATCGACGTGCTCTTCACCGATGTCCGCCTCCAAGATAGCGTGCTCGGTCCTGCCTTGATCAAAAAAATCAAAAGCTTCTACCCGTGGCTCAAAATCATCGTTACCTCGGGTAACATCGACATGGGCGTGCTGTCGACCATCACCGGGATGGAGGGCGTGGTCTATCTCCCCAAGCCCTACACCCGTCAGATGGTCACCGATTGCCTGCGCCAGATGATCGCGCCGAACGGTCAAGCCGGCGGCTGAGCCAAAACCCGTGTATCACGCCAGAATTGGAACCAATCGCCGTCGACAGAGAGGGGATACCACTCGATCACGATAGGCCCGTTTCCGCCTTCACCCGGCATCTTGTCTAGTTCAAGCCTGATCAGCGATGGTTTGGACGCCGTGACCGTACCCTTGAAGCCGGCGTCGGCGATAAAGGAGGTGCGCACCACAGTGAAGACCAGCTCCAAGCGGCTGCCGATCTCCGGCAGGACACCTGCAGTCTCCAGCAAATCGCTGTAGCTGATCCGCGGCGTCGAGATGCCCTCCACCGGCGGAACAAGGTTCGACAGAAGAAGAGCCTCGTAAAAGGTGGTCAGACGATCCACCTCGCGGAGCACCGCGTCCCCACGACGACTGATTTTCCAGATCGCGGCATGTGGGGCCGAGGCATAGGAGCTTTCCGTCGAGACGATCAGCAACTGACCGTCATCAGCGAACTTTGCGAACTCCTCGACATGACCAGGCCGCAAGAACGGCTTGAAGCCAAAAGCATTCGCGACCGCTGTTGCCGGCACATCGAATATTTTCTTTAAGAACCTCTTCGGATACTTCGATAACTCTTTATGCATCGCTGCCTCCAACACTAACAAGCCAGTGTTGCAGCGCGCCTAGATCCGACAATTTCGGCCCCGCATTGCGGTCCAAAGACGGTGAACCGCCGTATTCTCGAATGACAATTTCCGCTGAAAACCTTGGCTTTCAGGGAACATTGAGGGGGTTTGTTATCGACGGCGGAGGCCTCAAAGGACAGGTCTCCTCCGAAATTAGCATTCCACAGCCAGGTGAAATAGTCGCTTGACGTAAAAATAATATTCGTGTAGACTTAAATATGCGCTTGCAAGTAATACACGCCTCTATATAATAATAAACATGGTGATCAAGGAGGCGCGTATGTCCGTTACATTCGAAAATGCCAACAATATAGCGAGTGAATTACTTAATCATGGGGCGTCCACTGAGCTGGTCGTTCACATGACCAGGCTGAAGCGTGCCGATGTCCAGTGCATGCGAGGGAGTGGACCAAACAATCCGGCCGATGCAAGACCTGGGCAGGTCGAAGATTTCCTGGCTCGATACGGTGCCATCGACAACCTGACCGTGGATGTCCCGCGTTTCATCAGCGCCATCTCGATTACCGGCCTGCCGCCCGATCCCGCCTTCAAGGCATTGCGTCAGGCAATGTGGCAGAAGATCGAGCAGGGCCGGGAAGCGGGGACCACTTCGGGGAAGTGCTGAGAGGATGAAGAAAGAGGACATGGACCTCATGCGGCCGAGACAGGCGAGCATTGGTCCAGCAGCGTTGCATCGAGTTCCATGAGGCGCGCACCGCAGGTCCAAAGCAATGCGCAGATAATGGGTCTGTCAGGATAGATGGCGGCGAGAGCCGCGCGGTAAGCCGCCATCTGACGAAGATAGACCGGTGAGACATCTCTCACCATGAGCGGCGGTGGCCGATTGCTCTTGAAGTCGATGATTCGCACTTCTTGAGGCAGAACCAATAGCCGGTCTATCTGACCGGACATCGCCTGTCCCGCGACCAATCCAACAATAGGCACCTCTGCTTGGCTGCCAGGCCCGAACAACGGCCCGAAGGCCGGATCGTGCAACACGGCCAGCACTTCGGCGGCAATCGAAGCCTGGGCACCGGCGTCAAGACCATGGACGCGTGCGGAGAGAAAACGTTGACAAGCGGCCTCCCATTGATCGGACGGCAGATCGGGTAGGGTCTGCAACAGGCGGTGGGTCAGACGGCCGCGAACGAACAGTAGTGGATCCGTCGCGTCGAACGGAGAGCGGGCCGGTGGATCGGGCTCATTGGGTCGAGATGGCACCAGGGGCACGGCTGGAGTTGGCTCGGCGGCCGGCGCCTGCTTCAAGAAATCCGGCACGATTATGCGTGCGTCATCGGTAGCGGGTATCATGGTCACCACCGGCACCGTCTGGGAGGTGATCAGCCGCAGGCCTTCGCCGGTCCAGCCGATGGCGCCGGTACCAAGGTCGAACTGCATCGTGCTGGCGGTGCCGGACAGGCCGTCGACAATCAAATCGTACCAGGATGCGGTGGCGGTGCTTCCGCCAACTGGCCAACCGCAGACATAGAGGCGATCTTCAGCTCGCGTCATCGCCACGTAGAGGAGGCGATTGTACTCCTCGTCCCTAGCAGCGGTCGCAAGCATGCGGGCGGCCTGGAAGACCGGATCTTCCATCTCGCGGCGCGGCGCCCACAGAGGAACCCCGTCGGCCGCCGGCCAGAGCACCCGTGACAGTTGGGTCGGAACCTGGGTGGTGTCGGGCAAGAACACGATCGGCGCTTGAAGGCCCTTGGCGCCGTGAACCGTCATGATGCGAACCTCACGCCCTGCCTGGTCCATGTCACGCTTGATCTCGGCGCGGCCGGATTCCAGCCAGTAAAGGAAGCCCTGTAAGCTGGGGACGTTGCTCCGCTCGTAGGCGATGGCCAGACCGAGAAACTCGTCCAAAGGATCGCTGGCATCCGGACCGAGACGGGCCAGCATCTTCTGCCGGCCGCCCCGAACATTCAGGACCCGCGCGAACAATTCATAGGGACGCTCGAAATCGACTTCGGCAAGCAGCGTCTGCAGTTCACCGGCAACTTCCGCCACCTTGGCATCGCCGTAAGCATTGGTGAGCATCGCCCGCCAGAGCGATCCGGTACGCCCGTGACAGAGCGTAAACAACTGATCCTCGTCGAGGCCGAACAGCGGGCTTTTCAGCAGTGCCGCCAGATTGAGATCATCCTCGGGCAACAACAGGAAGCGGCCCAGCGCCATCAGGTCCATAACGGCGATTTGCTCGGTCAACACCATGCGATCAGCGCCGGCCACGGGGATACCGTATTCCTTCAAGGAACGCACCAATGTGTCCACAAAGCTTGTCCGCCGCCGGACCAGGACCAGGATATCGCCGGCCTGGATCGGCCGCCCCTTCGACTCCAGGATCTCGCCTGTCGAAATCCAGTGATGGATGCGCTCGGCCATCACTTTAGCGAGCCGCGCTTCCGGTGAGTACGACAGGCGATATTCCACAGGGGGTTCCCAGTCGGCCGGCGCATCCTTCTCCATCTTCTCGGCCAAAGGCCAGACTTCGACCAGGCCGCCATGTCCAAGACGATGCGCATGGTGTGAGACTGGATGAGAGGGCTTGCTGACGCCGGCCATCGCCGCCGGCCGCGCAAAGACAGCGTCAACCGCCTGGAGCACAGCCTCGACAGAGCGGTAGGACACGTCGAGCGTGATGTCATCCCAGGCCATGCCCGCTGCCATGCTCCGCTCCGAGAACAATGCCCGACTGCGTTCGAAGCCCGCCGGGTCGGCACGCTGGAAGCTGTAAATCGATTGTTTGGTGTCGCCGACGGCAAACACCGTGCGGATCAAGCTCCGGACGCTCTCGCCGGCGAAGAAGTCGCCGGCCAGGGCCTCGATCACCCACCATTGGTCCGGATTGGTGTCCTGGCCCTCGTCGACCAGGATGTGATCGATGCCGCCATCAAGCTTGTACAGCACCCAATCGGCCGCCTCGCGCGTGTTCAAGAGATCGCAGGTTTTGAGGATCAGATCATCAAAGTCCAGCAACGCGCGAGCGTTCTTGCTTTTCTGATATTCGGCCAGTACGGCGCAACCAAGGCGGAGCAGGGCGGCAGTCGCCATATAGACCTTGATGGAATTGAGGCGCTCGCGGAGCCTCTCAAGACGCCCAGCCTCCTCCGCCAGGATTGCACCGGCGGCCGGCATCGCCGCCAGGGTGGCATTGTGGCAGAGCTTGGCGCGGCGCGACCCATCGGTGGTGAAGAACGCTTTGCGATAGACGTCGAACTCGGCCGCCCGAACAGTCGACGACAGCCAGGCGGCGATCTTGCCACCGTTGTCACGGTCGGTCTTCTCTGCCCCCAACATGACGGAACTGACGGCGCGCAGGTTGGCACAATCGAAAGCGCTGTCGGCACAGGCCTCCGCCAGGGCGCTTTCCAGTGTGTCGGTCTCGGCGACTCCGAGCACTCGACGCAGTTCGGTCAGAACGCCCCTGATGTCACCGTGCTTGCGCAGCAGGCGAGCGAGACGGCCACGCTCACGGGCCAACTCGCCCATCAGGTCGGCAAAGTCACCTTCCTGACCATAAGCGGTGATATCGCGCAAGCCAGCCGCCAGCGTCGGATCTGCACCGTCGCGTGCTTTGGACAGCATGCGTTCCCTGGCCGCGAACAGGATTTCGTCCGCCTCGCGCTCTTCCAACAACTCGAACCGGGGCGAGATGCCCGCCTCAATCGGAAAACGGCGAAGCACCGATTGGCAGAAGGAATGGAGCGTGAGCACGCTCAAGCCACCCGGGGCGTCGAGGACGGCGTTGAAGAGGCCTCTTGCCCTGGACAGCATCTCTTCGTCGGGCTGTGTGCCGGTCAAGGCGAGCAGCTCGGCGAAGAGTTCATCGTTGTCGACGGTCGCCCAGCGGCCGAGGCGCGCACGGAGGCGGTTCGACATCTCGGCCGCTGCAGCCTTGGTGAAGGTCAGGCCAAGGATCCGCGCAGGGACCGTCCCGATCAGAAACAGGCGCAGCATACGGTCGGTCAGCACTTTGGTTTTGCCGGCGCCGGCGGATGCATCCACCCATACCGAGACTTTCGGATCCGCTGCCCTGAGTTGTTCTACCGACAATTGCCGCCTCCGATACCAGCTTCCCACTCTTGCAGACGAGCGAGATGTTCATAGTCGCTATAGCGCGGCGCCCATTCAGGACGCGGTTGGGCCGGGTAGGGGGTGGTCGGATCGTCGAATCGTGCCACCAAATCCTTCAAGCCAGCCAGCGCTTTCGCCGCCGCTTCAGAAGCATTGTGCCGGAACTTTACGACCTCACCAGTTGGGTCGCCGCCCGACACCCGCCAGTATTCGAGGTCGGAAATCTCGCCGGACCGGACCGCAGCAAAGCCGCCTGCCGCAGCAATCGCCGCTTCCAAGGGAAGCTGGGGTGAAAAGCCACTTTGCACGACACTCCAACTCGGCACTGTTCCGGTCTTGTAGTCGATCAGCGCCAGTGAGCCATCCTGGCGGGCTTCGATGCGGTCGGCCTTCGCGCTCAGCGTGAACGCCCCATGCGGAGCATCAATGATCAGCGCACCGCGGGTCTCGGCGTGCAGCATCGCCAAGTTCTGCCGTCGCACGTCGTCCAGCTTGATGAACCAGGCGGCGATTCGCTCGAAACGCGGCCACCAGAAGCCCCAGATGCCGGGATGTGCCAGGGCGTCGCCGAACGCCTCCCGGCCGATGCCGAGCAGTTCCTGGAGGGCGTCCGCCGGCAGACCGGACGCATGCCGTTTCGAGAAGATTTCCAGAGCCTGGTGAATGAAAGTGCCATAGTCCGCGACTCCGGGATCGGTATCGATAAGATCCAGAGCCTTCAGTCCAAGGATATGCTTGGCATAGAGCGCGTAGGGATCGCGCATCCAAAGTTCGATTTGGGTCACAGATAGTTCCCGGGGGCGCGCGGACAGCGGCGGGCACGGCGCCGGTGGCTCGATCGGCCGCGAGGCGCCGTCGATGGCGTCCAGCCGATGGACCCAAGTCAGCACGTCCTGGCGGCGGTGCAGTTGGATGTCCTTGCCCAAGAAGGTGACGAGGCGTTCCAACCATCTGTTGCGCACAGTCGGTGTTCCGTCGACGCGGGTCGCTCGGGTCAGCACCACCTCACGGGCGCAGAACAATTGCACAAAATCATGCGCAGACTGTCCGACTTGGCGCTCCCGCTCTGGCAACCCAAACTGAGCCGCCATGGGGCGGCTCATCCAGGGACCGATGTCGGTCGCATTCGGCCAAGTGCCTTCGTTCAACCCGCCCATGATGACAACGTCGGCCTGCTGCAGCCGCGCTTCGAGCGGCCCCCAGATCGACAGCCGGGGATGTAATGAGTGGGAAGGACGAACGACGCTTCCGGCCATGAGCGCTTCCAACACCGCCGGATATTGGCTGCCGTCCACGGTACTGTCGTCGAGCTGGGCGTTCTCGGCCACGTCGGCAATGAACCGCGCCGCAACCTCCCCGTCGTCGCCTGCCCATAGACGCTCGGCGCCCGGCTGAATGTCAGTGGCAGCCAGCATCTCGGCGAACTGGATGTGTGCCTGGAGCACCTGAGCCAGCGAGACATGGCCTCTGCCGCTGATCGCAACGAATTGCTGCGAAAGGCCATCCAACAGGCCGATGAAGTTCGCTACGTCGCCATCACCAGGGCTACTGTGCTTGGCCGTCAGGTTGGCCAGGTGCCGGCGCAGGCCTTCGATCCCGGCAGCCGGACGTGGCCCGCGCAACACGCGGCGTTCAAGCTTTCGCGCAAGAGTTTTGAAGGCGCCAAGCGACAGGCCACCGGCCGCGAAGGGGTGTTTCAGAGCCAAAAGCAATGGGATAGGCGCGAAATTACCCACGATCATTCGTGCCGTGAGGCGGAGGAAGACGCCAATCGGCGTGTCGGCGAGCGGAATACCCGCAGAATCGTCAACGGCGATATCCCAGCGCTTCAATTCGGTGGCAACCCGACGGCCCAAGGTGCGATCCGGCGTGATCAGTGCAGCAGTTCGGTGGGGGGTTTCGAGCGCTTCACGCATAATCGTGGCAATTGCGCTGCCTTCCTCCTGTGGGCTCGAGCATTCGAGCAACGACACACCCGCGATGCTTTCCGGGCCATGCAACGCAACGTCCTGCCATCCGTCGGTAGTCGCGTCGGGACGCAGCACGTCAGCCAGAAGCCGGGCACGAGATGGCGGCGCCCCCAAGATCTGGCTGCAGTGGATGGTCGACCAGTCCGTGACAGTGTTGGCACTGATGTCCAATCGGTGAAGCAGTTGCGCCATTCCGTATTGGGGATGCGTCGTTGGAAGGCTTGCCCGAACCGGCTCACTCATGGCCAGGTCAAAGCCCGGCAGCACCACCATGCCCTGGGGTAAGCGGGAGACAACATCAAGCAAAGCGGCCGTCGCCGGGATGGAGCCGGTAGAACCGGCGGCGATCACCGGAGAGCGAGGCGGGGCGGCCGACCAAAGGGTAGCCTGGGCATGAAGAAGGCGGTTTCGGCGATCAGCGCCGTTGATGCAGCCATAGTTGGCTAGCAGCGCCGGCCAACCAGCCGTCAGCACCTCCAGGAAGGCCAACGTTTTTTGCCAGTGGCTCGCATAGGCATCGGGAACCAAGGAACCGAGATTGTCGAACGTCAACCCTTCCACTTCGACTTGGTCCAAAAGCTTGCCGAGATCGATAGCGAGTTTCAGCGCCTGGTCGAGGGGAATTTCCCGATCGCGCGAAGTGATCAGGTCAGCCAGAAGAAGTTGACGGCGCAGCGGCGGGATGGCCGGGGGGATCTCGGCGACGCCCTTTGCTGCCGCCGTTCCAGAGAGGATCAACTCTTCCTCATCGACGTCACCAAGCGGAGCCATCTTCGGCAACAACAAGGGCTGACCATTTCGCAGGCGGAGAAAAGCCTCGCGAAGCGAGCGGCACGCGCGTCGCGTTGGCAACAGCACCTGCAAACTGGAGAGATTGATGGGGTCGTCGCCGTAACGGTGGAGGATGCCTTCGGCCAAAGTGCCGGCGAACGGCAGGCATGGGCTGATCGTGAAAATCTTAGGGTCACGCATAATCAGTAGGCTTTCGCGTAGATCTGGCCGCGTCGATCGTCGAACCGGACGGCGGCGGCCATCAGAGCAGTGTGTTGCTGTGTCCAGGCCTGCGTTGTTGTGTTCTGGTTGCCCCCTTTGGCCAAACGGTGGCATTGGCGCACCAGCGGATCGGTGCGGAAACCCTGCCAGGCCTCACGAAGGCTTTCTGAGAAATAGGATGAAGGCGATCCACCAAAGCGGGAGGCCGCTTGTCGAGATAATGTCCATGCCCATTGGAAAAGGTAGGCTTTCGACAAAACAGTGACTTTCTCCTGTTGCGGAACGCTGGTCACTTCGGAAGAGACCAGCATTGGGCGCGGCCGCCGGTTGAACCTCCTGAATGCATGGCTTTGAGACATCGAAACCTCCTCGTAACGACCGATGTTCGCATGGGCGAGGAAGGCGACAATTTGACGGCGGCAGAGACATCAAATTGTGTAGAGGGAGGGACGCAATTTCGTGTGATCAGGAGCAAATTCGCACGTCCGGCGACACCGGAAAAATATGCAAATTTGCCCCACGATCATGCGCGACATGGGCGCTGAATCACCAGGATTCACAATAGCTTTCGGCCGCAATTTTCTTTTCTAAAGAAGGTCGATGCGGATACTGCTGATGGGGTGTACGCATAATCGTGGGTGATTTACGGCCGATTTCGGCCTGTTGCCTTGCGTGCCGCCCGGAAGCGAGTTTAAAAGCGGGCTTCTACGATTCTGGTGACGAAGTGGCGTAACACCTTGCAACTCTTCGGAAAAATCCGAAAATCACCATGATTTATGCGCGCCAGCAACAAGGAGTTTCAAACCGAATCGATAAGATCTCCGCCTTGAACAAAGCGGAGGCAAAACCGAACCGCGGGTACCAAGATACAACATTTACGTGCTAGAGAGAACGCAAATACCAAACCTAGATATTTGACAGCGTGAAAAATCTGCTCGATCGATCCTTGTGCCAGCTGCAAGCATTAGCTTGGGGAGAACGTCGAAAAGCCAATATCTGATCTTGCCAAGCAAAAAATGCTGGAGCTGGAAAAGCGCTGAAGAGCGCAAAAAATTTGTCCACGCATAATCGTGGAAAGGGACATATATGTTCTTTTTTTATATAGGAAAGAATCTATATGTATGGACCTATCTTTATGCGTGGATAACTGCTGTTTTCACCCACCTTTATGCGTACTTTTATCGGTGTTTTGATCACCATGATTATGCGAAGTCAGTTCCACGATTATTTGTGGATAAGTATAACACCATGATTATGCGTGGATAACTCGGGTGTTTCGGAAGTAGCATGAATATCCCGGATCAAGCCTGCGCATAATCGTGGTCGGAAAACGCAATACGGTCTCGAAAACCACGATTCAATTGTTGAATTGTGGCTTGCGTTCTGCAAGAAAATTAAACAGCAGGCCGTCGCAAAGGCTCAATGATGTCGACACTTCAGGTCCCACAGACTTCCGCGCTTTCGATTCACGAACAGATCGAGATGTTTGGCCTCGAGGCTTGTCGGGATCTGGTGATGACCAACAACACTCTGAAGCCTGCGGAGCGGAAGAAGCAAGTTCGGCGTCTCGAAGCCGCCCAGCAGGCAATGTTGGATCTCGGCATCGACGACATCAGTTATCTGCATGCCGGATTGTGCCAGACGGGTCTGCCGCACTCCAAGCCGGATTCCGATAACGAACCCTGGCAGCGCAGCAATGGGAAATTCCACCTCATCGTGGAGCCCGGCGCCCTGGTCGACCCAGCGACAGGGAAAGCGAAAATGGTTGGCGTTCCCTACGGCGCCAAAGCGCGGCTGATCTTCTTGCACATCAATAGCGAAGGCATGAAGAGCAAGCACGTCTACCTCGGCAAGTCCATGTCGGCCTGGATGCGCCGGCTCGGGCTCGACGTGACGGGCGGCAAGACAGGCAGTATTCCGCAATTTAAGGAACAGTCCAAGCGGCTCGGTCGTGCTCGGTTCTCTTTCCAATTCGAAAGTGAAAACGGCATCGGCATTAGCGACACGCAAATCGCCGATAAACTCCATCTATGGGTAAGCGATGACGGTCCCTGGCTCGAGGAAATCGAACTGACGGACAAGTTCTTCGATCATCTCCGCGAGCATGCGGTTCCGCTTTCTGATCACGCGATCTCATATCTCTCCAGTTCCTGCCTCAAGCTCGATCTATATGCTTGGCTGGCCTGGCGCCTTCCGAAGCTCGGAAAGCCCTTGCGCCTCAGCTGGGACCAACTCAAAGACACTTTTTCTGCCCAAGGTGAGCCCGGCCGTCTGGCGGAGCGGCTCAAGCTCGCGCTCCCTGAGGTCAAGGACGTCTATCGCGACATGAATGTCGAGATCGCCCGTGGCGGGTTGCTGCTGAAACCGAGCAAGCCGCCGATCCCAAAGACCCTGATTGCCGTCAGCAAAAAGTAATCTCGGCCGGATCTGGCAGTTTGAGCGGCATGCCTGCATGCGTGAATGTGTCGGCCTGGTCCTGGACGGCGCCGACGTCATTGACCCACCAGTAGACAGGCTCGATGGTTTGGCGGAGGCGCCGTCGGCGCACCGACACCCATTCGATCGCCCCGAGCTTGGTCGGATTGTCCCAATGCCATCGCGGATGACGATTGTCATCCGGTTTCCATCGGCGCCCGTCGTCTTCATCATGTCGATCGTGTGCAAGATGACTCCTTCGGTGTCAGTTGGTGGCAGTGGGGTCGAGGAAATCAAGGCGGATCTCAATTCGATGTTCACCTCCGCCGATGCGGTGAATGATGTCTTGGACGCGATGGAAATGGCCCTTCGGCGCTTGGTCGAGTTCGATCCGCGCGCCGATCATTGGCAAGCACACCAGATCGGCATACCAATAGGCGTCCGAACCATTCTCAAAGAACCCAACCCGGAACATTGGCGCCTCCCTATAGATCAGCTGGAGGCGTCCAAGCCTTGCCAGCCTCGGTCAATTCCCAATCGGCGATCAGACCATTCTTGGTCACGCGCTTGACATAGCCGGCCTCTTCACAGGCTTGCATCGACACGATGCGCTTGCGACCCCAAGGGCGCCCCGCATCGACAGCGGCCTTGAATTCTTCCAGGGCATCTCGCTCGATTTTTCTCAGCGGCAGGGCTTGCGGAAACAGACCCCCCACGGGTTCCTCCTTCAATGGTGGCCGGCGTAGGCCGCACGGCCGGCATCGGTGATAAACAAGATCTGTCCCTTGAGATCGTGCCGGGTGCTGCTGGCGCCGGCCTTCCACCTGACCAGGCCGTCAGCGCCATGGTCAGGGCTCCGTGTATGGGTTAGTCGGCCGCGCGGCCGGTGCTGGAGCCAGTATTACCCTGGCCAGGAACGGTGCAAGTTGGCGGCTGGTGGGGAGTGCCGCCGTAGGCCAGCCGCTCATAGACGTCCTGCAACAGCATCTCGTCGCGAAGCTCCGTTTCCAGGCAATGGAATGGGCGGTTCATAAACCACGCCTGGTCGCTCTTGCCGACATCGGCGAATTTCAGCCCACGAACGGGGAACTCGCCATTGACGAAGCCAAGCACCGCCGTGATGCGCTGTTGGCCATCGAGCAGCCAGCGGTCATAGCGATAGCCGTCTTCCAGGTCCTTGTTGACCACGTAGGGCGGCACCGGCAGTTCGTCCAAAATGCTTTCGATCAGCCGGACCTGCTGCTGCACGGTCCACACCGACGGCCGCTGGAACGGCGGCAGGACGAATGCGCCAAGAGGCCGCTCTCCCGGCAACAGATCGCGGTGAAAACCACGCGGCAACACCTGCTCCAGGCAATAAGCCCGGTCCTGGGCGTGGAACCAAGACCCTCTCCACTGGCGCATCTCTGGCTCCTTCACGAAACTTTGACGTTGAGGGCGGCGAGGGCCGCCTTGATTTCCTCGGTGCGGGCCTTCGGCACCGTGACCATCAGCACGTCGAAATCGCGCTCTTTGCGCCACCGACGGATCAGCTTGGCCAGGTCGTATCCGTCTCCGCGGGTCGGATCTTCGCCGGAGCCCTGGTGCATAATTGGTCCGAGGTCGTCGGTGTCGTAGACCGTCTCGGGATCTGGATCGCCGTCGAAAATATCATGGTCCCAGAACCAGTCATCGAAAGGCTGGGGCCACGCCTCATCCAAGAAAGACTTCAGTTCGGCGCCCTTGATCTTCATGGCCTACTCGGCTCCCCGTGTGCGTTAGGCGTTCACCGTCCGCCACATGGTCGGCTCGGGAAATCGATGGTTCTTATCGTCGAACCAGCCTTTGAATTTAACATCGAAACTCACGACAACCTGCGGGTCGGGAAGGTGACCGGAGTAGAACGCCTCGACTCTTTCGCCAGTCTTCGGCGCGGGCCGATTTGTTGTCCATTCCACCAATTCTGACACTCCCCTGGTGTCAAGCCACGCCGTGCGCCCGGCAAAACTTCTTTACGGCCACGAGCGCACGGTTAAATGCCTCATCAATGGTCTTGGCCGGTTCGATCAAATTCTCCCAACCATCAAAACTGGCCCGCCACAAACCGTCGCCGAAATTGCCCCATAGTTGACAGCCTTTCGGCAACCGAGACTGAGCTTCTTCATAGGTCATCACAAATCACTCCTCAGGTGGCAGGCGTGGCGACGGTCAATACGGGCGACCGCTCCCAACGCGGGTTGGTAAAGGCGAAGCGTACCATCTGAAGGACGGTGCCGTCCGGCTTCAGGATGTGCTTCATCCCGGCATAGTCGAAGGACAGATTGCCCGCGCTGGTGCGGCGGCCGATCACCGTTACCGGCTCGGCTTGCCCCGCTCGCAGCAAGGTGATCGTCTGGGTGTCCGACATCGCCAGGGCTCCTTCGTGCGTTAGTCTTCGACCGGATCTTGTTCCATGCTGCCTTATGCCGGCGACGATGCAATTTGCGCTCGGCCAGACGGCGGCGGATCTCGTCTTCGTCGGTGGTATTCAGCGCCGCCATGATCTCGTTGAAAACGCAGTTCCTGACCGACAGCAGCATGCTCTTGCTGGTCGCCTCGACGGCGGCCGGATACATCATCTCAATATGGGCGGCAACCGCCTTACCGATGTCCATGGCGATCTCTTTGACCAGGTCCGGCGAGAACGGCGCGGGTTCGCTGCCGGGGACTGCCGGGACCTGTGCGGGGATCGCAACTTCCTTTGCCACGGTGAAACGCTCCTTACAGATTGCCGGTCGGCGAGGGCCGCGTGGCGCGGAGCAATTCATCGCGTTCATCCCACCCCAGGGCTGACCATTTGTTGGCGTCGTCGGTCTGGTCATTCCAGTCTTTGACCGCCGCATCCGCGAACGGCAATAGCGTGGCCGGGACGGTCTCAAGCCATTGTTCGTGGTTCAAGTCCATCAGGGCCTCCTTTGGCTGTCATTCTTCGCTGAAGTCGATGCGCGAATGCACTTCGTTTTCACCGACGAGAATGGGGCCACCTCGAACGACACCGCGGTCTGGCGTGCAGACAAAATACAGCGGGTAATTTTGCTGTTTGAAAATGGCGATGACCGGTGCCCCCTCATGGCTTTCTCGCTCGCCCACTTGCGCGATCCTGTGTTTGCCGCTGTGCACGTAATCCAGTCGGAAAATCCTGCGGTCTTCGAGGGGACCGGAAATCTGGCTGGCCACGAACTGGCGGATTGCGGAGTAGGCATTTTCCGCCTGTTCGGGGTCGCTGGCTGCGGGCAAGAAGAATGCGGGCATGTAGAGCCTCCTTCACTGGCCGGCGGCGGGAACGTCGCCGCGATGGACAAGCAGATCGATCATTTCCTGACGGGTGACGGGCCAACCGCGGTCTCGTTTTTCGTGGTCATGCATGACGATGTACTCCGGCGCGGTGTGCCCGGCGACACTCATCTTTAGCCATCCGTCAGTCCACTTTGACAAAGGCGTGTTCTGCGGGTGATGCCCCGGCAGGTCCGGGCGCGGAAGTTTTGCGTTCATAGCCTGCGGGCCTCCTCACACAGCAGGCGCCGATTTGGCGCGATCTCGAAAGTACCGGGCGACCGATGCCGGCGTGGTCAGGGTAGGCGCCCCCGGCAGACGGTTGCCGTCCTTATCGGATGGCAACCAGTAGCCGTTGGCAGTCTTCAGCGCCAGGCCGATGACTTGACCGGCATCATCGATCACCCTGTAAATGTCCTTGTCCACGCGCTCTGCCTTCATGGCCCAGATGCCTCCCTTGTCTCAATAATGGCCGGTTGCAGCAAACCACTCTTGCGAGTCGGCTTCACCCTGGATGACCGCCCAGCAGTCCGAAGCCGACTTATACGGCCCGTCCCAAAGGCCATATTGGTCGTACACCTCCCACTGGCCCTTGGCGTTCTGCACCGGGCGAAGGGTGTTGATCCGCGGGTGGTACTGGCTCATGCCTGCGGCTCCTCCTAGACCAGATCGGCGGCACGCTCGCGGCCGGCAACGGTCAGTTCCAAATCATTGCCTCGGCCGGTCACCCAGCCACGGTCGCGCAAAGCGCATTCGGTCTGCCCAGACCCGCCGAACATGGCGCGGCCAAACAAGTGCCGCCAGGGCGGCAGACCGCGATATAGGTTAACCAGCACGCGGGCCATTGCCGGAGAACATGGCAGCGGCTTGGGCGGCGAATTGCTGATCTGGTTCACCTGGCGCTCCCTTAGTCTTCGATCACGGACACGGCATCGCCAAACCGGCGGATCCAGCATTCGCCTTTCTCAGCATTTGTCGTCATCGCGATCAACTCGCCGCGCAGATAAAGCGCATAAGTCTTCGGCATGTTCGGCTCCTCTTATGCGGTCGCGGCGGCGAGAGCCGCCCATGCGGCTTCAGCCTGCCGCTTCGCGACTACGCGATCCGGCGCCTCGCCCTTGGCAAGGAACGCGCCACCCGGTAGGGCGGTGATGCGGCTACCGTCCATCTGTAGGACAGCGCTCGGGGCCGTATCGATCTCCCACCCCCAGCAGCGCAACCATTTCGTCACACTCATCTCGAAGCCGGGTGCCGGGTAGCATGTCGAGATGCTGAGTTTGTCGTGCCAATTCACCGCAGGGCTCCTCAGTGACAAAGTTGGCGAAGGGCGTTGGCCGACTCCCAGCACAGGCCCTGATACTCACGCAAAATTTTCTGGACTTGGTCGCGTGTCAGCACGACCTGGGCCTGGACAATAATCGGCGTCTGTGTGGCGGCCTGCGATAATTCGTGGATTAGCGTTTCCAGTTTAGTCACTGGTTTGCTCCTTCGTGTGTCCCCGAGGGGCGATTGCCGCCTCGTTCAATCTCATTGACACCACTCTATCATAGACGTATCATTCGTCAACAGTGACGTTAGCGAGAAAGCGAAGAAAGTTGGTAGACGTGTGCTGGGACCGACTAACAACGGGTGGCGTGCAGGCTGACAAGGCCCGCAAGCGGTTTCGCACTGCTGGCTATTCCGTCGATGACATATGCGTCCCGTTCTACCTTGACGGGCCAATGGAAAAATCGGCGCGTCGGCTGGACATCTCGCAGATGCCAGAACTTGAAAAAGCCGTTCACTCGCTCCAAGAACGGAGAGATAGGCTGATAGTCCGGTCTCTTTCGGCCTTTGGAGCGCCGCGCGTCTGGGTGTGGGTGGCGCAACAAATGGCGCGGAAAGGCGTCAAGCTTTTCGACCTGGAGAGCAAGCGGGAGTGGGATTTTCGGGCCGATCCGGGCGCTGGATATGAGGTGGAGCAACTGGTGGAACAGACGTTCAATCGACAACGGACATCGGCAGCCACCGCAGCCAGGATCGCCGCCGGAAAGGCGGGGCCGCGCGAGAAGATGGAGGACGAGGCGCTGAAGCGGCGGGCGGCGCGAGCATGGGCCGACCCCGAATTGTCGGCGTCCGCAGCCGCCGCGGAAGTTGGGTTGGGCGTCGCCACGCTGTATCGGCACTTCGGACCAAAGCTCGATTACGTCGCCACGACGGCGGCAAAGCGCAAAGACCGATAGAATGGCGACTAGCCCGACAGAGATCGCCGATGCCCTCGCCAAGATCGACCAGGCCAGCCACTGAGATGGCGATAGCCGCGCTCGAAAGTGCGAAGATGGATTTGCTTGGCCGGAAGCCGAGTTGACGCGAGGAGACGATGCGCAAAAGCGGCGCAGTCCTGCTGAGCGATTACCCCGGCGAATTGGTCCGGCTGGCCTGCACGGGGTGCGAGCGTCACGGGCAATATCGCCGGTCCACGCTGGCTGAACAGCACGGCGCCGGCATCGGGCTCCCGGAACTGCTCGGCGGGCCAATATGTCGTCCCCGTGCGGGGCGTTCTATGTTGACTTGGCGCCGCCGGCGCCGGTCAAAACGTGATCAAAAGGGAACCAGACCATGGCTTTGAGTGGCATGAACATTGCCGCGATGATCTTCGGAACGTTCGTGCCGCCGTCCGTCATGTGGTGGCGAGGTCGGCACATCCACGAATGCCTTTTGATCTGGGGCCTCGGGTTGGCCGGCGCGGCAGGCGCCATCCTGGCTCTGTCGCATTCATAAGGGGAAGCCCGAGATGACCAACAAACAACTTCGAGCGGAATATGGCAACCACGTCTATGTGGGAGCCCGCGTCTGCCA
>NZ_WASP01000012.1 GCF_009712225.1 Desulfovibrio sp.
ACCACGGATTGTCCCCTTGTGTGATCCTCACTAAACCTCATAGCCCGAGGTTGTCGCAACAATCATTGGCACACAGGGCTTTGTCATCCGATTTCCCAGTTCTAATCAAGATCAGTGGTCCCCGGGAGACCAGCGGTCATGTCCCTGTCAAGAGGCTCAGAAGAAGACATTATGGGCTTGGCAAGGACCACTCAAAGCGATTCGCGGTGCCTAATTATTCGAAGGCAAATGGCGGCGGACTGCCGTCATGGCAGATTCGGTGCATGGCAGTAATGGAGAATGCTTATGGCGCCGATTCGGCATCGTAGTTTGCAGCGAAAGCTGGAATGTCCCCGAGGACTGCGACTTTGGCGCATCGGGGTTCTGATGTCGGTCGGTCTGGTGATGGCTCAGCCAATCTGGGCTTAAATTGCGCAGAACAACCTCCATGCGACGATCTTCGAACACGAGATTTCGGAGATCGCCATGGGCGCCGCGTTTCAGTTGGATCTGTTTTCCGATGAAACACCTGTTAGCTTAGTACAGGACAACGACTTCCAAGCGCGGACCGTCGACCCCCTCGCCTACGATCATGTTTTGGTAGCATTTAGCGGAGGCAAGGATTGGTCCGACAGTAGAAAACTGTCTCAAATGTCTCAGTCAGCCGGGAAGGTTGTCCAGGTAGTACATAGGAGGGGCCCAAGGGCCGTGTCAACCGGCACCCAGAACTGGTCCCTTTTCGGCATCTAAAACTGCCCCCTCCCGATGGTCATGACAGTCCCTCGAGTGCCGGGCTGGCCTTCTGCAGAAGGCCAGCCCGGCGCTTTTCGCGCAGCCTGTAGCTGTCGCCGCGGATGGTGATGACGTGGCTGTCCGCCAGCAGAGACGTCATGCTCCAGCGCAAGCAGATCGGCCCCGGTCAAATTGCAGGCCCGTCGTCGCCTGGTAGACTCAACTCATCATCAACGGAGGATCACATGGCCCCCATCACCCCCGGTACGTGGAATGTCACTCGCACCATGGGCGGCGAACTCGCCCCCTTCAGCGCCAAGGGCGAACATCTCCTTTCGTCGGAAGGCCCGCTCCCGCTTGAAGAGCGACAGGCCAATGGACGCTTGATACAAAACGCACCGGCGCTGCTTGCCCTTGTTCGGCAGGTTGCGGTTCCTGGCGGCATTGGACCCCATGAATTCACGCGGCCCGGTGGGTGGTTGGAGCGAGCCACCCTGGCGCTGGCCAAGATCGACGAAGAGTAACGGGCCTTTATCCAGTCGTTTTCGGCGGGTTGCCCATGCACCCGCCGAATGCTGAAAGCTGCCTGCTAAATAGCGCGCCGCTCCCTTCCTGATAAATTGGTCCCATCAAGAATAGGAGGTCGAGATCATGTCTACCACCTGCAACAAACCTGTCGCCGATCCTGCCCGTACACTCGCCTCATACTTGGCTGACGCCCTGTTTCATCTCGCACACCCAGATATGGCTGACCATTGGCACAGCGAAGGCTTCGATATCACGGATAGCTTGGGTGATATCCGCGACCTTCTTGGCAATGTCGCCCCAGACCTGCTGCGCGATGTAGACATTCGTCTTAACGAGGTTTGCGCCGTGCGCACCCAAACTGAACAAGCAGCTCCCTCACCGAAGGTTCTCGACATGACCCGCAAGGGCCAATATGCCGACGGATCGCCGATCTATGGTTTCAGTACGGGATTCCCGTCGCGCGGTGTGCGCCAAGTCGGCGAAGTCCACACCACGACGCTGGAGGCTTACCAGGAAGGCGTGAAAGCGGTCGAACAATATCAGGCCGCTGATTCCTACGGCAATATGGGCGAAGTCTGCGGAGTGACCGCGGTTGAAGGTGGCTATCGGGCTGTCATCAATACTTATCACAGCAATACCTGACGGCCGTTTCCTTTACTTTTTTCGAGAAGGCGCCCAATACGGCGCCTTTTCCATGTCTGCCAGTAGGCACGCCATGCGGCCAACGCATGCATTCCGCCCCCGGCCAAATTGCACCTCGGTATTCCTATGGGACAATGAAACATCAAGAACGGAGATCAATCATGCCGAGCGTTTATGACAAGGACGCCTATTCCCAACGAGTCAATTACGCCGCCCAATGTTTCTTGCGCGGCACCGACTCCAGGCATTTCGACACCTGTTTCGAAATGTACGACGGTGCAGCCGTCGTCACCGCCCTGGTCCGCCGGGCCGAGAAAAACCCGCGCCTCCACTCTGCGATAGCCGCCCAATGGCGGGAAGGTTTTCCCCAGTCGTGGAAAGACACCGCTGCCCAGTTCGCCGCCGTCCCTACTCGCCGCCTCGTTGACTTGGCGGCTCTGTTCCGTGCCAACGATGGCGCCCGCACCGGGAATCATGTTGATGCTTTCCTTGCTCAGTTCAGCCAGCACCACGCGACCGCTACCCTCGCGCAGCCTTCGCTACTCTGAGGCACGATTTCCGGTTACCACCAGCCAGGTGTCCGCGGACAAAAATGTTTGCTCCGAGAAATATGCTAACCCATTGATCTACGGTGATCGAAAAGGTGTCATCGGATAAATAGTTTGCTCCAAGAATTGCTGGCGAATAGCAGGTGAGCAGTGGTTGGGGACAAAAAAGTTTGCTTAGACCCACGCTGCTCCAGGAGGAATGAATTGGCCGATCGCACCGAAGACATGGGGACCGTCAAGCGCCTCAAAGTCATTCGAGACAATGAAGGTGATGTCGTCGTGTCGATTGTTACAGGGCGCGGAATGCCTCTGCATGAAGAGGCGACGGAATCGGATGCTGCGGTCGAGTTCTGCAACAGTGGTGGCCGCAGCCCCCGTACATTCCGTGCCCTTCTCGCCCTCCTCAACGCCATGGAGGAAGACGAGAACGATCAGTCCGATCCTCATCGGCCGGTCAATGCTTTCTGACATAAGAGCGCCAGATCAAACTTTTTTGTCCGCTCCAAACTTTTTTGTCCTTAAGCAGACTTTTTTGTCACGCTACACCAGGGGCACCTTCAGGTGCCCTTTGCATGTCTGGCTGCAGCGACGCCATGCGGCCGGCACATGCAGATCGCGGCCGATCAAATTGCGCCGATACCACGTTGTGCAAAAATAACTCATCAATGACGGAGGTTCCTATGCCCGCACACTTCTTCCAGCAATGCACCGCTCCCAACGGTGAGACCGGTTCATTTCTGGCGAATACCGCCAACAACGGCTGCACCATTACCGAATTGGTGTCGCCCGTCTTCAAGAACACCGTGCATCTGTTCCATTGGGCGGCGGACAATGGCTGGAAGCCGGTGCCCGGCACTTCCGCCCGTCAATATGAGCAGGTACGAGGTGTTACCAACTTCATTTCCGCTTACGACGTAGCCACTCTAGTGGTGAAAATCTAACATAAGAGTCCCACGTCGGATTCCCCAAAGTTTGCGAATGTGCGAGTCTGGGGGATGCGCGAAGGGATCATCGTCGAAGTGAATGCCGCCGACCGAAGCCGCCTTGAGGCAGTGGTGGCGGATCGCAACAGTCCGCAGAAGCACGTCTGGCGATCGCGGATCGTGCTGCTGACCGCTGACGGCCTGGGGATTGTCGAGATCATGCGTCGGACCGGCAAGAGCAAGACCGCCGTCTGGCGTTGGCAAGAGCGGTTCATGGAAGAAGGCGTCGACGGCCTCTTCCAGGACAAGACCCGGCCTTCGCGGATTCCTCCGCTTGGCAATGAAGTGGCCGAACGGGTCGTGAGCCTGACCACCACCACCGAGCCACGCGGCGAGGTGACGCACTGGACGGCTCCGGCCATGGCCAAAATCGTCGGCATCAGCGTCAGTTCGGTCCAGCGCGTCTGGCGCGCGCATGGCTTGCAGCCGCACCGCTGGCGTCAGTTCAAGCTCTCCAACGACCCGCAATTTGCCGCCAAGGTCCGCGATGTCGTCGGCCTTTACATGAACCCGCCCGCTCATGCCGTTGTCGTCTCCATTGACGAGAAGAGCCAGATCCAGGCCCTCGATCGGACGCAACCGGGACTGCCGCTGAAGCCCGGCCGGAGCGGCACCATGACCCACGACTACAAGCGCAATGGCACCACCACCTTGTTCGCCGCCCTCAACATCCTCGACGGCACGGTCGTCGGCCGCTGCATGCCCAGACACACCCATGAGGAATTCATCAAGTTCCTCAACGCCGTCGAACGGTCCGTTCCGGCGGGCAAGGTGATTCACGCCATCGCCGATAACTATGCCACGCACAAGCATCCCAAGGTCCGGGAGTGGCTGGTCGAGCATCCGCGCTGGGTCTTTCACTTCACCCCCACCTCGGCCTCTTGGCTCAATGCCGTCGAGGGCTTCTTCTCCATCATCACCCGCAGGCGTATCCGGCGCGGCGTTTTCACGTCGGTCTCCGATCTTCAGGAGGCCATCCGCCGCTACATCCGCCAACACAACGATAAATCCGCCAAGCCCTTCGTCTGGACCGCCGACCCCGAGCGGATCATCGCCGCCGTCAGGCGTGGGCACCAAACGTTAGATTCTCACCACTAGCGCAGCGAGCCGAATGCTTGCGTGCTCTGGAAGACTTGGCGCCGGCCGCATTGACCTGCGGTAATGGAACCCCCGTCGATACCCTTACGACAGGCCGGGTGCTTGTCGGCAATATCCGCGTCGTGCTCCGCGATTCGGCTGCCATCGACAGCGTCCTTTCGACGCTAAGTCAGCAACTCGCCGCAGCAACAAGCCACTGACCCGGCACCCAGAGGAGCAATTATATGCATACGAAAACCGCTTCGCAGATGACCGAGACTGAATGGCGAGCCTGGCAGGCCGACATCCTCACGGACAGAGCAACCACACTTCGGAATCAGGCAAAGACCCTGCTCGACCAGGCCGCCGATTGCGAAGCCCATGCCAATGACCTTCGTGCTCAAAACGCGGCAGGCACTTCCTGACAGCATCCGCCAAGAGAACAATTCCGGCCCTTTTCGCCCCCTGCCGTGGTGTTGCCGCCCACCGGGCAATCGCCTTGCGGCATGCCCCTGGCGGCCCCACCAATCTCGCCGGCGTGCGAAAGTCCCGTGCAATAACAAGTGCGAGGCATCAGTCCGGTATGCATCAACCGCGCGCAGATCAAACCCGCGCAAATCGCAGACTATTCCGCGCGTGCGACAATCAAGACAACGGAACAGGAGAAAACGATGCAAATGTCTCTCGCCCTAAATGCGCACCCTCTACCAGCCGCAAGCAACAACCCCCCGGTGGTAAAATGGTTCAGCTGCGAACAAGCGTGCGGGACTGTGCGCCACCGCCTCTACGTCGACGGTAAAGAGACGCCCTACTTCATCGACGTTGCTTCGCACATCGCTCATTACTCATATGGCAGCAAGATTGGCCTCTGGGGTGCCGGCATGGGCGAAGAAGTTCGACGCCGAGACGACTCCACCTACCGAATCGCCGGCTTTCTCGGCGGCTTCACCAAGATCAGCGAAGCCAAAGCAAGGGCAGAACGCCGCGCCCTTGGCGATTGATTCTCCGCACCGTCCCGGCGCCTTTTCGGGACGGCTTCTGCAACAGGTGGCATCGGCCGCCCTTTCCCTGTCTGGAAGCGACCGGGCTATGCGTTCCACGCACGCAGATCGAACGTGGGCAAATTGCAGTCCCACCTTGCCCTGGCAGAATGGATCATCAAATGCGGAGATCAACAGATGAACCAGTTTTCCCTCTTCGACTCTCACCAGGCGATCGGTCATAACGGCGGCCCACCCTTGGATCCGCCGCAGCCACGGAAAGTCATCGAGATCAACAAGGTGCCGAGCATCAACACCCTGTTGAACCACGCCTGGGGCGCCTGCTACCGTCTCGATAAGCTGGACGACAATGCCCTTGTCAAAGCGTGGAGCTACAGTCACGTCGCCAACTGGATGCAGCGTTTCAGCGTGACGCCAAAAGGTTACGTAGAACGCCGCCACCACCATATCCGCCCCCAGATCGCCGATCTCGACCGCATCGCGCTGATCGACGCAGAAATGGCGCGGCGCGGCCTCATGGACCGCTACGAATTAGACATTGCTCTTGGAGATGTGCTGCGGCTACCTATCCACAAGCGCTGACCGTGCCGCCAGACATCACCGTAACCGCGTAACAATCGGGTTGCTTTCTGACGTTCAGCCGGGCTGCTAGGATGGTGTAACACCTCACCATAGTGTTACTTACCTCCACACGGCGCTTTTGAGCGCGCGTAACACTTTTTCGTGCCGTCCTTGATGTGATTAGGCGCCAAGAATCAAAGGCCCGCGCCAATTATTGCGGGTTTGAGGCCCACCGGACCGACGCGCGAGACGGTGAGAAGGCCAGGCATATGGATCACTGGCGCCCCGTTCATTCTTGGTCGGAGGCTGACGTCTGGGCGATCATCGAACGGTGGAACGTGGCTCCGCATCCGGCCTATCAGCTCGGCTGGGGTCGCGTGAGTTGTGCCGCTTGCATCTTTGGGTCTGCTGATCAGTGGGCCAGTCTTCTCGCTATCAATCCCAGCCAGGTGGAGCGAATCGCGATCTACGAAGCCGAATTCGGAGTGACCATCCATCGTAGCGAGAGCGTCAACCATCGAGCCTCTCGCGGCACGCCGTACAAGATGGACGACGGCCGGATCCGTGCAGCGCTATCTGAAACTTTTGACGAACCCGTGCTGCTGGTCCCTGGCACCTGGGTTCTGCCGCTCGGTGCGTTCGGCGAAAGCACTGGGCCGTCTTGAGGTTTTGGGTTGAAGGGGGCCGTTCGCTGAGGGAGATGGCGTAGTAGGTCAAATTTCGAAAACATCTCTGATCGGTAAGGTGCTGCTGGACCAAAAACACAGGCGCACCACCGATGCCGAACCAGGCCTCAACTCTCCAAAGCAATCTCGTGGCGCCGGCGGACCAACGTCCCGCCTCACAGGTCAAGATGATCCTCGGTCTGCCCATGCTGGCCGATGGCCCATTGCTGCGGAAGGCGAAGGAATTGGGTGCCCCGGTGCTTGTCAGCGCCAACAGCTTTTCTCGGTGGCGCGTGGAGAACGGGATTCGGGAGTGGCAAGAATTCAAGACGTCTTCCCTCGCCTTGGCCGAGGGCATGGAGGTCTGGTTGGACTCCGCCGGGTTCACCGCCATGAAAAAGTACAACGGCTTCCCTTGGACCATAGACGCCTATGTTGAACTGGCGGCGCGTTTCCCCTTTGCCCGGTGGGCCAGCATGGACTATTGCGTCGAGCAAGAGATTGCCGCGTCCCGAGAGGTGGTGCTGGACCGAATTTCCCAGACGATCAACGCAAACCACAGTTGTGCCAACTTGGCGCGCCAATACGGCATCCTCGATACCTTTATGCCGGTCATCCAGGGTCGCACGCCCGATGACTATCTACGCTGCATTGAGAGAATGCCGATGGTATTTGATTTTCCGGTGGTTGGCGTCGGGTCAATGTGCCGGCGCCAGGTGCACGGGGCGGACGGGATCTTGCGCGTCATTGCGGCTTTGGATCAGGCCTTCGCGGGAACGGAGGTGCAGCTGCATTTGTTCGGGTTGAAAAGTCAGGGCGCAGCGGCCGTTCGCGCCCATCCACGCGTGTTCTCGGTGGACAGCCAGGCCTACGGTAGTGCCGCGCGGTGGGACGCCGTGAAGGCTGGGCATTCGAAGACCAACCACTTTGTGGCAGGTGTGATGGAGCAGTGGCTGCTCAGCCAGCGGGCCAATCTGCAACGGCCTGGTTTTAGCTTTCAAGGCAGCCTGCCGATCGTTGCGCCGGCGGCGAAGCCGCAATCCCGCCTTGAGATGGCCTTGAGCCATGCCAAGGAGCACATTCGTTGTCTGATCGAGAGTGGCGATATCGATCTCGACGCTGCAACCTACCACGCAGAGATGGAATTGTTCGGGGAGATCATGGCTGGTCCCGAACGTTTCTGTCATCGCCGGATCGCCCAGCGCCTGGGGAACAATACTCTCGGGCTCCGCCGGCGGCGCGTCAATTTGCCATCCCTTGACGCGCAGTCGACCGCAGGGCGCGCCTACCCGCGGCGCTGCTCGTGTGGTTTACGCCAGGATTTCTGACCTCGTGCCAAGTTGTCGGACGGAATTTCGGTGACACGCTCTTGCCGACGATACCATAGGGAATCACGCTGTATGCACGCTTCACCAACGGACGAGGAAGCTGACGTTCTCCGGCGTCTGGCTGCTGACGAAAGCTACGAGCAGATCAGCGCTGCCGTGGGCAAGTCGCGCGGCTGGGTGTATTCGGTGGCAGTTCGCCATCGGGCGCGGAAGAACGAGGCGCGCATTCGCGAGCGGCAGGAAGATCGGCGGCGGCGCCAGCTCGAGTTCATGGCGAGCGTCCTCAACACCACGACGTCGGCCGATGTGTCGGATTTTTTCGACGGAGTGCCTGACTCGTCCGTGCAGGTGGTGGTCACCAGCCCCCCTTACCGGCTCGCGTCCTCAAGGAAGGCGGTGTACTGTTCCTGCAGCTCGGGTCCACCAGGGACCATGAGAATCGCTTGATGCCCCTCGACATGCTGGTATTCGAGGATCTTCGTCGGACCGGTCTGACCTTCCAAAGCAGGATCGTCTGGACTTCGCGCCACGGTCTGACGCCCAAGAACCGACTCGCGGAACGCTATGAAACAGCGATGGTGTGGAGCAAGGGCGAGACGCCGGTCTTCAATCCCACTGCCGCGCGGATCGCGCAGCTTCAGCCCGGAAAGCGCGGCTATAAGGGTAAGAGCAAGGGCAATCTCACTGGGCACCCATTGGGGGCCTGGCCGACCAATGTGTGGGATGACATCCCAACCGTCCGACACAATCATCCGGACCGGGAGCACGGTGACCACCCTGCCCAGTTCCCGGTGGCGCTGGCAAAGCGCGCCATCCTCGTCTACTCGATGCCCGGCGATGTGATCTGCGATCCGTTCAGCGGTTCTGGTTCAACCCATATCGCTGCGGTGGAAACCGGTCGGGCCTTTATCGGGGCCGATCTGTTCTACGCCGATCTGCGGGCGCGACGGCTGGCGGAGGCCGTTCCGGATCTGGTGAGCACGTTGCCGGGCGTAACGGATGAAAGCGTGGCGGTGTGGGCGGCCGAGGCGGTTCGCGTCGAAAGCGATGCGGTGGATGTCGGTCGCCGTGATGATCAGCTCCTTCTGGGGCTGTTCGCTTCGGAACATGTTCGCAAGGTGGCGGGGTAATTCGTGGCTTTCCGGTGACGTGGGAGACTGTGGTCATAGTTCGGTGACGGAGAAAACCATGACCGCCCAATCCTACCAGGAATACGAACAATTTCCCGAGTACCGTACGGGACGTCTGCCCAGTGGCGCCCTCGACAAGAGCGTCACGGAGATCCCAAAATGGAATAGCGAGGCGCCGCCGCCGGCGAAGGGCTCCTACGTCCACTGCCGCATCAACGCGATCGGCCCCTGCATCGTCACGGGCTACTTCACCGAGGACGGCTACCTCGGCATCCTGGTCAAGCTCCTCGATCCGCCTGCGTGGCATATTCGTCAACAGGGGTACAACACCACGGCCCACCTCTTTGGTCCCGAGTTCAGCATGCTCGACCAGGCGCCCGAGATTCCCGGTCCGAACATCGAGCAACTGGAAGCTCTCCAGCGCTTCGCCGAGAAATACGGGCGGACCTGGAAAAGTATCCTCCAGAGCTACTGGATGAGTGGCCGTGACGAGAGTGAGCCCTTGGGCGCCCAGCTTCGGCAGGTCCGCAATTCTTTTCCGGGATGGCTGTATTCGGCCCGGAACAAGGTGGTTCCGCGCGACGCTGCCCGGAGATCCCGCGCCGAGTAGGGTTCCGTCCTCCTTTACTTTGCAGGGCTGCAGCCAAGCGGCCCTGCGGGATATCCCCGACATCCTCGCGATATCTTTTCCAAATCCTCGAGTAGTGATTGGACTATCTATGACCGCTTCCGTGGCCCCTGTTTGGAGTCTTCCCGGTGATGGCTTCCCCTTCATTGTGCCCAATGCCGCCCGCAAAGAGGTGATCGCCCATTGGTTTAGCCACTTGAACAAGACGGATGGCCGTCACTTGGTCGGCACCTCAACGAGCCGTCGGCGAGTGCATGATCAAGTCACCGGCCGGCGGGTGACCAGGGATTGGGTTACCGCCCATGTCCTGCTGTTCCAGGATGGTGGTCGGGAGACGGTACTGAACCGGGAAACGTTTCGTGCGGTGACGGCCGAGGTGCAGGCGGCTGGTGACGTGGACGAAACCATCATCTATGGCAGCCTGTGCCTCTACCAATCCCCCACAACTCGCTTTGAACAATTCGGCGTTCGGTCCCGACCCAGGACCGGCGAGGTGCCGGAAATGCACCCGATCGCCGGCTGATAGACCTGGGGCGCCAAATGGTGCCCGTCGGTGGCACCGATAGAATCGAGCCATCGACGAAGGGAGTTTTTCATGGGTGACGTGCTTCGCAAGTTTCATGTGGCTGCCGGTTCTGACATCGACATCGAACTGGTGGCATCGGCCGTCCAACAAGTGGTGGGCGCCGTGACGGACTTTCACGGAGCCGACTGTCTGCTTTACGCGAAACTCGGTGCTGCGCTGTTGCGCTTCCTCGGCGTCCAGGCCGAAGCGGTCGCCGGTAGCGCCGCTTGGCGCGTCGGTGCTGGTGATGGCGATGTGATCAGCCACGCTTTGGAAGTCGCCGGTCAGGGCTTTGTCCCACACAATAGCATGGGGCTGGCGGCTATGTTCCATGCCTGGATTGAAGGGCCAGGCTTCCTGATCGACTTTTCGACCTGCACCCTCAAGGCGAAGGCGCAGGCTCTTGATAATGCTGACGGCGGGCGGACCAACGTCGAATGGGCGCCGAACTATCTCTCCATCGACCCGGACAATGCGCCGGCGTTACTTGATCGCGCGATGGCGGTGGTGCAGGCGGCGGAAGGCGGGGTCTATTTCTATAGGCGCCACGCACAGATCGAACGGGTGGCCTTCGCGGAGAGCGGTGACACCCTGATCCGCACCCTGCTTTTTGCAGCACGGTCCGCCTATGCCGCCGCCAAACGCGGCGAGAACATCCGAATTGTCGGGCTTGTATCCGATGGTGAGCACCAGGAGATGCCAAAGCACGGCCGGTTCGTGCCGATGGCGTCTCCCGGCCACGGCTCCGCGGTGGAATGACGGCGGCGGCGAAAGATCATGTCGTGTATCGCACGTTCGCCTCACCAGCTGACTTTCGCATTTGAGCAGCGATGGGCCGCGGGCCGAGAGTGGCGGTTACCGCCTGGACGCGAACTGTTCTATGACGACGGTTCCTTCTCGGTTGATATCATCAAGCCAAAATTGGGCAAACCCTTCGTGGTCGAGCATCACTATGCCCACACCTGGCCGTCTTCTGTCCTGGCGGTTGGGTTGTGGTGTGGATCGGAACTGGTTGGCGTGGCGAACTTTGGTAATCCCGCCAATGAGGCAGTGATTCCGCATTGGACCGGATACGGCCCACGCGATGGTCTCGAATTGAATCGCTTCACACTGCTGCCATCGGTCGGATATGGAGGCGAAAGTTGGTTTATCCGCCGGGCGATGGCCGTTGTCCATCAGTCCCGGTCGATCAAGGCCGTCATCTCCTATGCGGATCCAGTGCAGCGGCGATCCGTGCACGGGGAAATTATAGCGCCCGGTCACATTGGGACGATTTACCAGGCGAGCGGAGCGGTTTTCTGCGGCCGCGGTGCCGAGCGGGTGAAGTGGCTGGCTCCCAACGGGACCATCGTTGATGGACGTGCTTTATCGAAGATTTCGACCCAGGAATGTGGCCACGATTATGCGGAGCGCTACTTGGTTGGCCTGTGTGGCGAGGAGCGCCGTTTCGGGGAAGACCCGCGGGATTATCTGGCTCGGGTGGCCCCCCTCTTTAAGCGCTTCAAACACAAAGGTTGCCTTGTCTATTTGCTGCCGATGGATAGGGTTGTACGGCGTGAGCTGCGCCGCCGGCACCCGTCCCTGCCCTACCCAAAGGGCGAGGTGTTGGAACGCGCCGCATAATCGTTGGTGATTTGGTCGGGGTGGTTCCTCGGGACCGGTGGTCATGCCCCCCCCGCCACGCGGCTCATAAGGCCTTCTTGTGAGCCGCGTGACCACCAGTCGGCAGGGACCACCCATCGTCGCAGGTTAACGGCACGCGCCTGGATAGCTGGTGCAAATGCCAGTGTCCAGGCGTTGGAGTTGGATATCGTGCGCTCCTTCCTTCCTTGGCCGGCGCAGCCGGCAAAATGGTCCCTTCCCGCTCCTGCCTTACGCTGTGAACCCTAACAGCGGAGAAGCAGCATGCCGAAAATTACCTTTTCCTCTCCAACGCGTTTCGAATCTCTCGGGCGGAACGGATACATGGCCACGCATGGAGTTTACGTTTCGGACCACACGGACGTGACTGTGCTCGAACCGGTGCGTGTCAACGGCCAGGTGGGGCGTGGCTCGGTGTCGATCGGCACAGCCTCTCTGGGTGACGTCATTCCTGTCCTGCAGAAGATCTATGACGGCTTCCTTGCCCGTGAGGCAGCCATTTCCGGTTTGAGCGCTGCCCAAAGGGTGGATATCGGCGACATCCAGGCTCTGGACGATGACGGCCGCGTTCGTGCCGCCGACGAGTTGTGGAAGTTCTGTACCGAACCGGCGCGGAAGGCGCTGCTGGAAGATGCCTATTACCTCGTCAGGCGGGTGGCGGAGGCCTCGTTGGAGAAGGAGAAAGTTGCGCAGGCGGCATAGTTCTCAGCCAGGGGGTGGTTTCGATCAATACGGGACCACCCGGCTCCTGGCGCCGGTGGGTCAAATAGTGGCTTCGTGTCCCGGTAGTACCTTATTCGGAGATCGATGAGGTTTGGCATGAAGCAGGATTTCGAAGGCTTTCTGAATTGCTCGCACGGGATCCATTACTGGGATGTGGCGGGAAAGACCGCATGCATGGTCAAGAATGGCTATGACCCCGCCGTCTACACGGTCCAGCAGGCCACCGACCTCGCGCAGGCCCAGATGCAGAAGGAACTCGACCAGCCGACCTTCGGCTTCTCCAGCGTCATCTTCATCATCCTCGCACTCTTGGTCGTTCGCTGGGTCGCTGGTGGCGTCGTTACCGCCTTCCAGACCAAGGGCCGCAGCATGGCCGGTCTCTTCGGCGCCGATGACAGCGACGCGACCGGCTCGACTTGGAATGGCGACCTTCATTGGACCATCCGTCAGAACATCGACGGCGGCTTTTGTCGGTACTAATTCGCTGGTAGTGATGAAGGCACCTCCTACGCGCGGACATCGGCGTGATCGACCACTGGAAGCAAGCAGATGGGTAAAGACCAGCAAAACTTCGATCTATTTGGCAGTGCCGGTGCGCATGATCCCGGCGGGAAAACGCGGTTGCGCTGGCCCGCCGGATCACTGGTGACGTCGCGCTTCTCAGATTGCGGCCTCTATCGATACGAACTGAGCGAAATCTGGGATCCCCGGAAGCCGCTGATCATGTGGCTGCTGATGAACCCCAGCGTCGCAGATACTCAGTTTCGCGATCCGACGCTCGCCAAGACGGGCAAGTACAGTTTTGCCTGGGGATACGGCGGGCAACTCATTGGCAACGTCCACGCCTACCGCGCGACGAACAGCCGCCAACTCCTGTCGGTCGAGGATCCTATTGGACCAGAAAACGACAGCGCTCTCGACACCATGGCCAGTCGGGCGAGCATCGTTGTCCTGGCCTATGGAAAGCCGCCGAATGTCGCGTTGCGGGCTCGCGGCCCCGCTGTCGCTGCGCGCCTGCAAGCGAACGGCGCAAAGCTGTTTGTTCTCGGCGTTTCTGATGATGGCGCGCCGAAGCACCCGCTTTACCTGGCGGACAGTCTTCAACCGCTGCCTTGGACAGTCGCTGCCTAAATTCCCTCCGAGCCTATTTCACGCGTTTTTGTGCTGAATGTCCGGTAGTTGCTGATTTCCTGCCCGATTATCCTTAACCAGTCCTGCCTGATGGCTGGGTGATTTGAGTGTCCGGCGCGCAGCGTCTGGGCTGGCCCTTCAAGATGGAACGGTTTGATTGTCCCTCACACCCAGCGGCGAACAAGCGTTGATCCTGATGGCGCGGAAGATCGCGCCGGAGATGCCGCTGAAGGTCCGTGCCGCGGCCGGCGCCGGCAAAACCTCCATGCTCCAGATGATCGCCGAGGCCGAGGAAGGACCGTTGCTCTACCTCTCCTACAGCGCCAAGTTGGTCGAGGCTGCTGCTTCCAGTTTTCCAAAGAACGTCGATTGCCTGACCGTCCATTCCCTGGCCTACAGGGTTATGAAAATGAAGGAGGTGCATAACCGCCTCAACCGGCCTTTCACACCGGACGTGGTGGCCAACCTGCTGTCCATCGAGCGGCGGGATGTCACGGCGCGGCAAATGGGCGGGTGGATCCAGGAGACGGTCAGGAAGTTCTGCCAGGGCGGTGAGGGCTGCATCGAACAGAGCCACCTCCCAACCGGCCTCGAAGAAACGTTTGCAGAAGACGTATTGAGCGGCGCTCAAGAGCTTTGGGATATGCTGGTGGGCAAGTGGGATAGCAATCTGCCCCTCGAGCACGACATGTATCTCAAGCTGTGGCATTTGCGCGGCGCCAGGTTGACCAGGCGCTACCGTGGAATCCTGATGGACGAGTGCCACGACAGCAATCCCGTCACGCTCGACGCGATGATGTTTCAGTCCATCCCGATCACCTGGGTTGGTGATGAGCCGCAGTCCATCTTCCTGTTCCGCCGAGCCATCAATGCGCTACGCATAATCAGGGCGCCCGAATACTTTCTGACGCAAAGCTATCGTTTCGGCCCGCCGGTGGCGGAGATCGCCAACAAGGTGGTGGCCCATTCCCCGAATCCACCTCCCCGTCCTGTCGTCGGTTATGCGGCGATCGAAAGCGTCATCAATCCATCTGAACCGAAACACCCGATCTCGGTGGTCTGCCGGAGCAACGCTGGCCTAATCATGGAGGCGCTGGCGAGCACCGGCTCGCTTCATGTGGTTGGGGGTGTGGAGCAGCTCGTTTCCCTGGCACGCGGCGTCGAGATGCTGTCCAACGGCCATCCTGCTGTCAACGTACCGGCTCTGTCTCGCTTCCGGACCTACGACGACATGATGGAGGCGATTGAAGATGCGAAAGATCCGGAGCTGCGGATCTTGTCGAAGCTGATCGATCGCTACGGTGACCAGCTTGGTGAGGCCGTCTCATCGCTGGAGAAGAGGCTGGTCAACTCAATCGAGGCGGCAGAGACAAGCGTTATGAGCGCGCATCGCTCCAAGGGCCTCACGGTTCCAGGCGCCCGGCTCTCCGATGACTTCACCGGCCTGTCCGATCTGCATGATCGTGTCCGCAGCGGGCGGATGACGCTTGAGCAGTACGAGCAGGAAATTAATCTGATGTATGTGGCTGTCACCAGGCCGCGCTATGAGTTGACCCTCAATGACGCAGCTACAGAAATGGTGGCGACCAAGCCTCTTCCGGTAAGTGCTTACAAGCCTGCCGATTCTGGTTCCGCAGCAGAAGACAAGGGTGGGCCTACTTGATAGGCTACCCGCAATCCTCTTCCGGCCAGACTCGTAATTGCGGAAACGCCACCGAGTGGGATTATGAACACAACAAGTAATAATTTCAATTGATGGAGTAAAACATGGCCGGGGTAAATAAGGTCATCTTAATCGGCAATCTCGGAAGAGATCCGGAAGTGCGCCATGCTCAGGATGGGTCGAAGATTGTCAGTCTCAATGTGGCCACGTCGGAAACCTGGAAAGACCGTGGATCGGGTGAGCGCCGAGAGAAGACCGAGTGGCATCGCGTCGTGGTGTTCAATGACCGCGTCGCCGATGTCGCTGAACGCTATCTCAAGAAAGGCAGCAAGGTCTATATCGAGGGCTCGCTGCAGACGCGCAAATGGACTGACCAGTCGGGAGCCGAGAAGTTCGTCACCGAAGTGGTGATCGGCAAATACAAAGGCGAATTGACCCTGCTCGATGGCCGGGGTGACGGCGGCAGTAGCGTAAATTATCCGCCGCCGGCGGGCAGTGAGGCGGATTACGGTCGCCAAAGTGGTGGTAGTGCGCCGGCCGCGCGGAGCGGCAGTGGCTGGGAAGCGCCGTCTGAGCTAAATGATGATATCCCGTTCGCGCGCGGCGTCGATCACTTCGACCGTCCCGTCCGCGACGGCATCTGAGGTTCTCCTGAAGAGATGGTCGATGGCGGGTTTTTAGCCCGCCCACCACCGCAAGGGCTCACGGCGACGGGTGGTGCGCCCTTCTGCCGCCAAATTGCTTTTTGTGCCCGAAAATGACGTCTTCCACCAGGTGGTGGGGGCACCTCAATCGAGGTAAACCCGCGCCAGCGGATAGACAACAACCGCTGGACCTGGATCCAGCGACGTCGTCGCTGGAAACTCCTGGGGGTCTGTTGGTAGTCATGGCCTTTTCGCCTGAGCGGCAATGCGGGCGGCTTGATAGGGGTGAGAGATGCTTGTGAGTTTGTTGAGTGGACTGGCTGGTCCCCTGATTTCAGGCACCATTTACGTCGGCTCTTGGGTTTATACAATCGGTGATTGTTCCGTGGCGACCGGAAGAGATGTGGTTGCGGGCGTTACCGCTGACGACCAGGGTGGGCATATGGAGAATGCCTGTCGCGCTCCAGGCACAGGGCGGTCAGCACAGAAATCGGCAGCTCCCAGTTCGCCCTAGAGTCTGTCGATTTCCCCACGAAATCGCAGTTGGAGGGAGATGCGGCTCACCCTCGGAGGCTTTTGAATAGGCGGCGAGCGCAAAGTCACTTTTTTGTGCGCCTATTCTCCGGTTGGATTGGCTGGGGGATAAGCCAAACAACGCATAATCGTGGGGTGTTAACGGGCGGGAAAAGGCCTATTGTAGCCAGATCTTGGTTTTGCTGTTTCCGAGTTCGGCGAGGATCGCATCATATGGCGGCGCGAGCGCTAGAGTTGCCAGATGTTTTTCTAGTGCCGTACTGTCGCCAGCTACTTCCCGGCGCGCCAGTTTGTCGGGGTTTTCTGACAACCTGGTCAACGGCACATTGCTCATAGCGGTCCATCGGTCGCCGTTCGGGCAGACAATTTCCACATTGGCTAGACATGCAGAGATCGCCGCGAACATCTCGCTGACGAAGGCAACGAAGGGCTCATGCGTGAGCTGGGTCGGATCCGGGTTGTTTCTTGCGACGAGCATGTAGCGAGCAAGAGCGCGGCGCCAAGCCATTGTGAGGAGAGGTGCCGGCCGATCTCTGACGACGACGGTCAGATGAGTCGTAATGTGCTTGCCCAAAGCATCGACGATGTCCGGAGCGAACGGCCATCCCAAGCACAGGTCTTCCCAGGCATCGACTAGGTGCGGATTATCCCCCAATAGCATCTGATGAGGCGACATCGTTCCAGTTACCATTGCCGTTCTCTAATTGTGCCCTGCCAACGTCCAAGGACGGGTTCGACGGTAGATATCACTGTATATGCGTTACAGTCCTAAAGGACAATACCATCGCTTGGTCGAGTGCGTAAGGCTAGTTGATAAATATCCGGACGATGCAAGTTATAGGCGTTGGTTCTCCTTGCTTCATTAAGAACAAGCACGAAGCACGAGAAGATTTGACTCATAACATCCAACCCAGTTTATCCGCAGCTGTAGGCGACGCTGACTTTCGTTGAAAATTGTCAGTGATTAGTTAACACACCTTACGCGCTGCGCCTTTCGATGATCTCCTTCTTAAGCGTGTTTTACAAGCTTTAGATATGACTACGCCCTCCGGTTCTTAAAGGCGTGAGGTTGTTTCAACCAGAAAAAAAGATGGTTGGTTGAGCGCCTGCGTAGTGCAGCCGGGCGCGGAACGCGCCATTTGTCCCAAGCCAGAGGTCGGGTAGTTCGGTTGATCTTGGAACGGGTGGTCCCTCGGGACCGGTGGTCATACCCCCCGCCACGGGGCCGATAAGAAGACATTATGAGCCGCGTGACCACCAGTCGGCGGGGACCACCCCTTGGAACGTAGGGAAGGTCGCTGCCGCTGCCAGCAAGCCGACTGTTGCTACCTGGGTGTCGGCGATATTGGGCTGATTGTTGACCGGGAATTGCGGCAGGTCAGAGGCCGCTCGCGTGAAATTGGCGGTGCAGCCACGCCAGCTGGCAAAACTCAACGCCTGGGCGGCGGTAGGCGCCACTCGTGCGGAAACGCAACGCTTATCAATCCTTCCTCCCTTGTGGGGCGCGGACAGCGCCACTCGGCCGGCATTGGCTGGGGGCCTGGGCGACTATAGGCGTGCACACCCAACATCCACGCATGTTTGCGGTTCGCGCGAGGCTCTTGAAACTAGGAAGGCGCAAAGCGGCGCCCGCAAGGGCGCTTCTGTCCTCCTATCGTTGCTGCGGCATTGGACGCACCACACCTGCGGGACGCGTAAGGGGTGCCCGCAGCAAGCTGCCTTGCAAAGGCGCTTGCCAAGCGTGGAAGGCAGTTGATTGTGTTTGTTAGGCGGCGGCACGCCGCAATTGCCCTTGAGCCCGACAAGGACCGCTGTGAGTGGGTCAGCGGTAAAGGCAGCCAGGGTTAATGGAGCCGGTGACATAAGCTTTCGGTATATCGAGAGGTGGTCACCATGTGGCTTCGCCGCCGATCTCCGGGCGGGTGAACGTGAGGTCATCGCTGCCATCCTGCTCCAGCGCTTCCGACGGGTTCTCAGCGACCTTCCCGTAAAAACTCGTGAACTGTCGCCGCTGCTTGCCCAGGAAAGCCAGTTCGGCGCGGATAGGTGAAAGCGCAGCTTCCAGCGCCAGGATGTCTGCGCGTTCATCCTCAGGGGCAGCCGGGAAGGAGGTGATCGGATAGGCCGGGCCTTTCTTCCGAGCAGGGACATGGGTTGTCATGACCTTGACCTCCCGGGTTATGCCTCTGACGGTGACGGTCTTGCCCTGCCAATTGTTCACAGGGGTGCGGCGCTTCCAGAAGATCGAAACGCTGTCCGACTGACTGTCGGTTTCCTGCACCTTGATGTGTGGGCTGTAGAAGCGACGTTTGTACTTGTAGTCGGTGTCGTTATCGAACCAGGTCGAGATCAGAGAGTGGGCTTCCGATATGAGGGCTTGCCTCCGTTCCTCGATGAGGAGGAGGAGAGGGGTTGCAATGGCTGACATGGGTTCTTTCATCTTTTTATTATCCTTTGATACCGGTCAGCGACGCGTCCCAAAATGCGCGCGCACGCGCGTATTGGGATGTCACATGGCGAAATGGTGAAGATGATGTCAGGATAACATATTCATACAACAGCATTTTCTGGCTCATTGGAGGGAGATGTGAAGAAAGAATACCGAATTACAGGTTGGATCACGAGGAAAAACCGCTCGATTGGGAACTACCGACAAGGCGCCGCGTGTGGATGCTGCACTGACGTCACCACATTGATACTGCGACGGCTGCGGGGATAGGATTGACGGGTTGCTCCGCCTTCTTTTGAACCCCTGTCGGCCTCTTGTCCTCCGTGCCACGACCCCTTCTCCGCCGCCTCATCAGGAAAACTTAGCCACGCCATCCCCTTCTCCGCCTGTTTTCCACCCCTTATCCACCCCTTTTGGACCAAGAGCACCATAATACAATGCGGTTCGACAGGGGGTGCGTCCCGTATTCAAGTTCGCAAATTTGGCCAAACTATGTGCATGTCGTTAATTGGTACAATACGACTGCTAATGAGTACAGTTATATTTAATAACTCTGCGGGAACATTGGCGCATGACGTTTAAGCGAGACTGTATGCGCCGCTATGTTAATGGGTGAAATATCTATATTTGCGGGACGCGTACTTGGCAATACCCTATTTCTGTACGTTTTTGTTAGTTATTGCGACCCCTACCCCTCTTGACGTAGAACCAAAGGGTCAGATACCGTTCCTGCAACCAAAGCGGGGCATTTCATGCAAACACTGCGGATATATGGATCTGTCGATCATCAGCGGGAGGCGATTGCAATCGAACTCCTGCGGCGAAACGCCCGCGCGCATGTCCTCAAGTCTTCCACTCAACTGTCTGCCAGAAGGCTCCAGGGAATAGCCGAGAAGATTGGGGTACCGTGGGGCGGATCCACCAGAGGGCCGCTTCCCCAGGTATCCCAGGTGTACCCGTCCGACGCCGAGCGACTGAACGTGCGGACGTTTGCGCCGGTCTATATCGGATATGCCGCTTCGCCGCGGGCCTCCATTGACGTGCTGGCCCTGATTTCCGCACATGACTTTTGTCGGGATCAACTGGGCATCTCGATCCACATCGACCATTGCTGGTCGATGGCGCGTGACATCCGCAACGGCCACATCTTTCGGAAACAATGCTCCTGCGGGGAATATTTCTTCGTCTGTGGCGCTACGACGCGGGAAAAATGCCAAATTTGCCGCGGTGATGGAAAACCATCTCCCGACCCAATGCCGGTTCATGTCCGCACGTTGTCCGACACCGCTGAAACTAAGTTGGATTGATGCGGGATGGCCTGGGCGGTTCAACAAATACCCCAGATAATGCGCACTTCAGCCATAGTTGGAGTGATATTGGTGGGGATCACGCTGGTTGCTACGACGCCGACCCGGGCACTCGACCTCAGTCACACCATCTGGGGTGTTGTGGGACAGGAACGCAAGATCGATCCGAACCTTCTCCTGGCGGTGGCTCTCGTGGAGTCGAAGAGATACGCTGGCCCGGGCAAGATCTCACCTCACCCATGGGCCATCCGCGATGCCGCCGGACCTCATTTCTGCAAGTCGCTTCAGGAAGCGAAAAACCTACTCACGAATCCCAGAGCGAATACAGATGTGGGCCTGATGCAGGTCAACCTGTATTGGAATGGCAACCGGGTAAAAGATCCGTCCGACCTGTTGGATCCTGGAACAAATATCAGAGTTGGTGCCGACGTACTCGTAGAGGCAATTCGCTCCGCTCCCAACGACATCATCCTGGGTATTGGACGCTACCATCGTCCAGACGACGAAATCGAAGCGCGGGCCTATGGAACGCGGGTATACTCAACCTGGCAAAATCTGACGAGGTTGCCAGGAAAAGGGAGCGCATAATCGTGGTGTTTTCGATTTCGAAAGAGCGATCGCTCTACGGCCTCGCGTTTCGCATCTTTGCGATTTCCCCCCACGACGTAATGACATCCTATTTGCCGTTGCGGCCGGTGGTCGCTCCCGAAGGAAACTTGCGATGACTGTTCACCTTCCAGAGGATTCCGACGGGGCTGCGATAAAGTCCGACATGCGGGTACTCCACGACGAACTGCTGACCAGGTGCCATGACTTTGTCGCGAACAGGCCGCGGAAACTCATTTTGAAGTGCTTCGGCCTGTCGGAGAAGGCGGTCGACACGGTGAAGCGTTTTTCGCTCGAAGATCTGTTACCGCTTCTCCACACGCCTGTCCTTTTATTCCGGCCAACGGTCGATTTTGTAAGCCTCGCCGAGGTGTTGGCCCAGGAAGATCCGATTCACCTGCCGGACGGTTTGATTTCGAGTTTCGATCAAGCTGACTTGCCACAAGAATATATCCGGCTCCATAGCTTATATTTTCTCACAATTCGCTCAATCTCCCGGGAGATGGATAGGGTGACCGCATCTTTCTTCAGCGGTCTTACGCCCAAGGAAATCGACGTTGTGCGGCTCGCACCGTCGCCCCTGATCCTGAAAGCCATCCAGTCATATGTGACGTTCTTTCAGCCCCGCGTGGATTTTTCGTTCATTTCAAAGACTGCGAACCGAAATCTCTCGCCGACCAGGATCATTAACGAGGCCGTTGCGGCAATCCTGGCGGCTGAAACGTCAGTCGAACAGTTGAAAAAATACCGCTAGCGCCCAGCACATGCTGGCTCCTATGTCCATATCGCCAAGGCACGTAAGATGACCGAGAACACGGACGATTGTTTTCCAGGCGGCCTGGCGCCGAGAAAGAAGAAACAGTTCATCAAACACCGGGCTGCCCAGTTGCAGCAGTACCTTGATGAAGGTCGTACCTACGCGCAGCTAGCGGAACTGGTTGAGCGTAAATTCAAAGTCACGATATCGGCAGATTGGCTTGAGAAGACGCTAAGGGCCGAGGCTAAAGCCAAAGCGGCTATAGCCCCCACCCTTCAGACTGCGCCGGCTCAGCTGCCGGCGGCCCCATCGACAAATGCCTCACCTACCTCCCGATCGGACACTGGTGGCAAGCCGCAATCGGGTTGGGTCGAACCGGATAAGACAGGGTCGCCTCCGGAATCGCGATTCCGCGGCAGGCGCAGTCAATAGAGAGCAAGGAGGGTTAATAATGGAACTTACAAAACGCGCGATCTTCACCTACGGGCACAAGGGCGGCGTCGGCAAGTCGACCTTTGGCGCTGCGCTACTTGATTATTTCCGCCGCCATGGAATCCCCTGTGCTGCGTTCGACAGCGATTACGCCGTGCGCCATCTTTACCAGTATTATGGCACCAAGGCTGATAATGACGCGCCCGAAGATCCGTTGGTCGGCGTGAGCTTGGTCGATCTCAAACAGCCGCGGGCTCGGGACGGCCTGGTCAATATCCTGGACCGAAATTATCCACGCATCCTTCTGGACATGCCAGCAGGGTCAGCCACGGACCTGGAGGAAGGCTTTGGTCTGGGTACTGCCAGAGCGCTGTACGAGGAATATGCCAGTTGCGGTTATAGGATCACGCTGGCGACGGTCATCACTCCCATCTTTGCGTCCACCGAAGCGGTCCAGATCGCCTTTGAAACATTTGGTCGTAATGTCGACCATCTCGTTGTCAAGAACCTCCATTATGGCGAGGAGAATCAGTTCCCCTTCTTCGATGGTTTCGAAGAGAACGGTGCCATGCGCTATGACAAAACCAAAAAGAGCATTCTTCAATCTGGAGGGATGGTCATTGGTCTACCGAAGCTGCGCGCCGATACCTTTGCGATGATCGACAAATACGCGTTGAACTTCACCAATGCGCTTGAAAGCACCACCCTGTCCCGCGCTGATCGTTCTCGCGTCCACCAGTGGCGGGAAGAATGCGGAAATGTTCTACGGCAGGCGGGCCATCTGCTTGGGTTGGACGACGCTTCGGTGGTCGCGTGAACGCCCCCTCCCCGCCTCGCAGTGCACTTGATATAGCCCTCTCGCTGGTTCCAGAGGAATCAAGAGAGCAGGTCCTCCGCGTTGCCGCCGCCATGGGTGTTGGCGCGGACGACCCAGCTTTCGCTTGGGCAATTGCCGCCGGGCATGTGCATCAAGCGATCGACCAACTGCCCGCAGCCATGCGCGAGGCGGCTGAGGAAAATTTGACCGCATTGAAGGCCCTTTTTGAGGAGGGGCGAGAAACGCTGGCGGAGGATACTGCCGATCATCTTCGCGAAGAAATTGATAAGGCGATTGCGGCTCATATCGCCATCCTTCGCGATCTGCTCGCCGGTGCCGTGCGAGACGAGTGCAGGCATATCGATGACTCGGGTGCAAAGCTGGAAGCTCTGCTGGATGCTTCTGGACAGAAACTCGAAACGCTGCTGAAGAGCATTTCTCAGTTGCCTGAAAACATGGCACAGGCCGTCGCTAATGCGTCCCTGGTCGACAAACTTCCTGCAATCATCGAACAGTCCGTTCGCGATAAGTTGGTCTTGAAAGAACAAACCAAACGCACGGTCGCCGTTGGGGTTGTCGTCGCGGTTGCCCTCGCGGGAGTTGTCTTCGGAGGGTTGTCAACCTGGCTCTTCGAGCAACAGGTCTACCGGGCGGAATTTGATGTGCTGCAGGCCAAGGAGACGACCGAGGTCAATGCTAAGCTTGGAGAGGCCAGAGAGCTTCTCGCGCTGGCTCGCCCCTTTTCGGAAAGCTTGCTTGATCCGACCAAACGGGCGCGTATCGAGTGGACCCAAGAAAACCCCGGACTGGTTGACGTTGTAAGGACGGATGCCGGTAAAGCGCTCGTGAAACTTGCGCAGGGTTACAAGGGCGCTCTTGATGTTCGAGCCCCCTACCCCTGTATCACGCTAGGGCCGCGCACCATGATCAATGGCACCATGGTGAATCGCACCTGCAGCGTGGCGTTGCCCAACGATTAATGCAGAATGCCATGTTCCGACATCGGAACATGGCATCGCCTTCCCCCGTCTCCGGATGCAAGTGACGCCTTGTCTTTTTGTACAAGGTGTACGCATATTTATCTTGTACATTTGTACTGGTTGCCGCTTAATGTTTGACAGAAGGCCCCTCGCCCTTCTGGTCGTCGAGATTTCTCGGCGATGACCCAAACTACCATGTTCCGACGTCGGAACATGGCATTTCGGAGACTGCTATGGGGAAAATCAAAATGACCGGCGGTGAGCTGCGCGACATCCGTCAGCAGAAGGAGATGACGCAGGGTCAGTTTGCCGAGTTCCTGAATCAATTGCTAAACCGCAATTATGACGAGACCCTGGTCAATAAATTCGAGAACGGTGCCAGAGAGATTCCCGATCGCGTCGTGGAAAAACTCAGAGAGCACCAAGCCGGTCAGTCTGGCGGCGACAGGGCAGCTGAGCACACGGTTGGCGGCACGAAGATCATCGCGGTCACCAATCAGAAGGGCGGCGTGGGAAAGACTGCCACCTCCGTCAACCTCAGTTATGTGCTTTCGGCTATGGGGAAGAAGACTCTGCTGGTCGATTTTGATTCGCAGGCCAACGCGACAACGAATCTCGGCTTCAGTTGGACAGCCTTGGAGAAGGAGCAGAAGACGCTCTATTACTCACTGTTGGAGGATAAGCCTCTTTCTGACATCTTAATTGAATACAATGACAACCTGCACCTGTTGCCATCGAGCGTCACTCTCGCCAAGGCTGACGTGCAGTTGATCCACGTCATCAATCCCCACTCGGTGCTACGCGACCTTCTCGAAGGAGTGAAAGACGAATACGACGCGATCTTGATCGACTGCCCGCCGCATCTCGGCTTTATGACTTCGAATGCCCTGATCGCGGCGACACACGTCCTCATCCCGTGTGAAACCGCGACGGCTTCGATCATGGGTATCAATCAGCTGCTGGAGCAGGTCAAGGCGGTCAAGACCAGGGCAAACCCCGGTTTGAAGTTTCTTGGGATCTTGCCAACCTTGTATTCAAAGGGGGAAAACGAGTCGAAGGAATCGCTGGACCAGATCCACCGGGACTACCAGTTCGTTCCGATCTTCGAGCCCATCCCGCGGGCGACGATCTACAAGCAATGCTATTCGCGGGGCGTGATAGCTCTTGAGTACAATCCGGACATTCCTGGCGGAGAGGTCTACCGCGAGATCGCCAGGACGGCGATGGGAGATCAATGATGGCAAAGAAACTACCCCCACGAAGAATGGCGGAGCAAGCCAGCATTGACAGCGCATCTGCAACTCAGGCGCTATTCGGCATTACTGGCACCGTCGCCCAGGTCATTCAGGTCGAAGTTGCACGCCTCTATCCGAATACCCATCAACCGAGGACGATCTTCGACGAGGAGGCCGTCGATGCTATGGCGGCGTCTTTCGAGATCGATGGGCAGCTCCAGCCCATCCTCGTCCATCCTGTTGAGGAAGATGGGCGGCGCATGATAGTTGCCGGCGAAACACGATGGCGCGCGGCAATGAAGAACGGGTGGGAATGCCTCAACGCGATCGAAACCACGGCTGATCCTGAGATCATCGCGCTTGTCGAGAATGTGTTGCGCCGAAATCTGCGTCCGATGGAGGAGGCGAGGGGGCTGAAGAAGATACAGGATGCCCATAATCTGACCCAGCGCGAATTGGCGTCCCGGTTCGGTAAGAGCCTTTCCGAGGTCAATCGGCTTCTGAGCCTCTTGGAGCTTCCAGAGGTGATCCAAGCCGAGGCAGATAAGGTTGGCGCATCAAAATCCGTTTTGGCGGAAATTGCCAGCGCCGCCCCCGAGAAGCAGATGGACCTCTGGGAGATCGTCAAGCTGGGGGGGACGGTGGCAGAACTGCGCGCGGGACGAGACGCAGAAGACCACGGGCCAAGTCTTGCCCCCGTTGGTGGCAATGGTCACGCGGCAAAGCCACAACCTGAGAAACCGAAGAAGCCGCAGAACGTTGTGAAGGTGGCCAACCGCGCGGCCGGCAAGCTGGACGATATGCTTCAGCAGATCGAGGGGCAACAGGTGGCGGTCGGCGACAAAACGCGCAACACCTTGCGGGCTCTGCGAGATCGCCTCACCCGTGTACTCGGCGAATAAGGGAAGGCCGTTCACTGCCATGTTCCGACGTCGGAACATGGCAGTGAGGCCCTTCCAGCCCGATCAGCGTCGCGCCGAGGGCGGCGCTCAGTGGGCAGGGGAAGGGGCGGACGGCGTCTGCGCGGGGCACACTGGTAGGTCGCCTGCCATCCTGCGGCGCCGCCGTAACGGTCCGATCGGTAAGGCTCGCGCAATCGCCAACTCAGTAATGTTCAACGCAGCCCCGGTCGTGGCCAGTGCGGTTTCGATCTTCTTGCAAAGCCACGTCCGGTCCAACTGCAGCGCTACTGGCGGTCGACCAGCGGCGGTCAGCTGCTGCAGGTCGCGCCGGTCGCGGTAGCCGGCGGCGAACGCCACGACCGCTTGGCGCTGGTTGAGCGCGAAGTCGACTCCGACGCGGCCAAAGCGAGCTGAAGGTCATGGACCCGGCGCTTAGCGGTAGTAAACGTGATCACACTTCTCCTGGCCGTGGCGGGCGCGCCTGCTCGTCCTGAATGCGGCTCAGCAGAAGATGCGAAGGACGCTTCATGGCAACCTGTTGATCCACTAGACCTTCGCCAATTATGGCAGCGACCGCGCGCACGGGGAGAGCACGCATCGCTGGCCCAGCTGTATGGTGACGTCGCCAAGCCGGGTAAAACATAGCGTCGTGCACAATTTAGGTCTCAGGCATCGTACCCCTTAGGAAAGATGACGCCGTGGCGCTCGAGTACGCGAGTGGAACGCTCGATCGCGGCGGTGACCCCCTGCAGCAGGGTGTCCAGGTCCTCGCCGGTCACCGTTGTGCGCGGCGCCGCAGGCTTCATCGGTGGCGCCAGCGGCGCTTTACCTGTGCGCATCGGATAGATCTGCAAGTCGGCGACTGTATAGGTCTTCCAGGTGGCTCGTCCGGTCGATTCGCGGATCACGCCTGCGCGCGCTAGTTCGTCCAGGAGCCGCCCTGCCAGCGCATAGGGCGGTTCATGACGGGCGGCCAGCACCGCCAGGCGCGCCGCCTCGGCCTCGGACAGCGCCCGCTCTTCCTTGGCGGCCAGCAGCGCAGCAAGCTCGGTCCTGGCGGACTGGTCGGGACCTCGGCGGGGGGCAAGACGACGGGCGACAGCGCCGGGAGTGAGCATCGGCGTGGCCAGCGCCATGGCCATCACTTCGAAAATCCGCGAGTCCTTGCGGCGCGGCCCGACCAGGCGGGACCACCGCTCCCAGGCCAGGGCCAGGTCGGCAAGCCGCTGGCGCCCGCCGTCGGCGGCGGCCGCCACGCGGGTTAGGAACCGGCACTGCCAGTCCACCGCCGATCCAGCCCGCGGTGGAAACGCAGCCAGGCCGGGCAGGGGGGTGGCGGACAGCCCGCCTTGGGCCAGCCAGCGGGGCAGGGCGTAATGCAGCACGCCAGGCCGAGAATCGGTCTCGCGCCGGATGGTCCACGCGACGTCGGCCGCCGACAGCAACACTCCTGGCCCTGGCGCCGCAGCCATGGCATCGAGCAGCACCGCCGCCTCGGCGGCCAACTCGTCCTCGGCAGAGCGGCCCGCCGGCGGCAATCCCACATCTTCCTCCTCGGTAAGTGGTGTCACCACCAGATCGCGTGCCCCTTCCATCTGCCCCAGAAGCCCCAGCATGGACAAGGCACGGGCTCCTGCACCGCCGTCGGCAAGTCGCTCCACCGGAACCCCGGCGACCAGCGCGGCCAGCGTGTCGGGCTCGGTTTTCTGCCCGTTCCAGCCGCAGGCCTCGACCGTGGCAGCGAGGCGCTGGCGGTACTGCCAGGCGCGGCGCAGAGGATGGCCGGCGACGGCCGCATCAAGGCGACCGATGGTCGCAGCGGTGGCTTCGGCGGCGGCGAACAGGGCAGGGGTGGGAGTATTCATGGGATGCATTCTAAAGGCTTTCACGTGAAATGTATAGAGTGAGGTGGGACATAGTAGGGCTGGTTAACTATCACAGCTGGATTGCACAAACGGTGTGTCTTCGCCATCGCAGTAGCTTAGCAAATTGGTCCGCCTCAGGGCTTAAACGGCACGGCTGATCGTGCGTTGCCACCGCTTCCCCTGTATTGCGTGGCTTAAATCGCCAGGATTTCTGCCGTTTTTTTCCGCCAGGGCTTTCCTTAACCGGGGCAGCCATTGGCTTAACTCGGCCCGCCGGTGCCGCCGATCGGGGAGGGGTTTCTAACTGCGTTCGTCGGCAGCAAGCCCACATCGTTTATAACCGTCACAATTACGTCTGATAAGAGGTGTTTTCAGACGGAACCGGCGGTGGTAGGGTGACGCCGTTACCTCTTTTGCGCGAGACGCCTGGAAAAATGGCCGAGATCCTCACCGTCCTCGACGAGGACACCGCCTGTCCCTTCACCATCCACACCCAGCTGTTCGGGCCGCTGGTCCGCTCGGCGCCGCCGTCGCGGCAGCGCGAGCTGCAGGCCCTGGCCAGCGATGCCGCGGTCTACGCCACCAGGGCGAAAGGGGAGGGGACGGTGCGCGCCTACCGGTCCGCCTGGCGGCAGTACGAGGCTTGGTGCAGCAGCCTCGGTTTCCCGCCGCTCAACGGCGAGGCGGAGGTGATCGGCCTCTACATCGTCAAGGCGGCGGAGCGGTTGACCGTGGCCACGTTGCGCGTCCATCTGGCGGCGATCGCCACCGCCCATCGCTTGGCCGGCATCCCCATCGACCTCAAGCATCCGCGCATTGCCCTGGTGCTCGAAGGCGTTTCGCGCACGAAGGGACGTCGGCCTCGCCGCCAGGCGGTGCCGCTGCTGCCCGACATCCTGCAGCGCATGTTAGCTGCCCAGCCCGACACTCCCCTGGGACTGCGCAACCGCGCCATGCTGCTGATCGGCTTCGGCGGGGCGCTGCGCCGCTCCGAACTGGTCGGGCTCGATCTCGGCGACGTCCGCGAGGTTCCGCAGCGAGGGCTGAGCCTGTTCATCCAGCGCTCGAAAACCGATCAGCACGGCGATGGCGAGGAGGTGGGCATCTGGTCCGCCGCCGATCCGGAGTCTTGCGCCCTGGTGGCCTGGCGGCGTTGGCTGGCGGTGCGCGGTGAGGTCGGCGATGATCAGCCGTTGTTCTGTGGTGTGCTGAAGAACGGCGCTCTGACCGGCCGCCGTCTCTCCGCCAAGGCGGTCGAACGCCTGCTGCGCGACACCGCCACCGGACTCGGGCTGCTCGATGCCGCCCGCTACACCGGGCATTCGCTGCGCGCCGGGTTGGCCACCGCGGCCGCCGACGAGGATGCCCAACTGCACGACATCATGCGCCAGACCCGCCATAAATCGGCCGACGTGGCGCGACGCTACATCCGCTCTCGCTATCTGTGGAAAAACAACGTCACCGAGCGGGTGTTCCGCAAGGGCTGACGAGATCCTGAGCGCGCAAAAGAAAACCGCCCTGTCTCCCGAGGGAGAGAGGGCGGTTGAGGTTATTGGCTTGCCTGCTTCAGCGGGCTACCGGGACAACCGATGGTCGCCTCGCCATTCAGCGTGGCGAAGACATCGGAAACAGTCGCGGACCGCTCATCGGCGAATACGACCGTCAGTGTCCCTTTGAGGCTGGGCTCATCGGGCGCGCTGTCGTCGCGGAAGAAGACGGCTCTCGTCCATTCTTGGCCGGGGGTGGTGAACTCCCACCCATTGGCTCCGACGACCTGATAGCCATAGTCGTAACTGTCCGCCTGGGCATCCGCCGCGTCCCTCCGTCGTTGTTCGAGGGCAAGGGCGGCCGCCAAGGCGGGATTGTGCCTGGCAGCGATGGCCGTCAGGGCCTTTTGGCCGTTGGCGAGCGCCTCCTGCATCTCTTTGGCAGCCTGCTGTTGGGCGGGACTGCCGCAGTTGCCGAAGGCGGCGACCATGCCGTTCCCGGCCTCGACCAAGACCTTGATCAAGTCCATGGCTTCGTCTTTGGTGACCGGGTCCGGTGAGGCATCGAGAATATCGATATCCAGCATGGTGGCGGCTACCATGGTCTCGAAGTCTTCGACATTGGGCCGTTCACCATCGCTGCTGAACGACGCACTGCTCTCGTTGCAGGCCATGATGAACCTGCCCCGCAGTTCGGCGTCGTCGCTGCTGACAGCGAAGACCCAGTCGCCCCAGGCTCCACCTTCCGGATAGTCGGAATAGGTGCCGTGGACCAGATAGCGGACCGGAACCTGCTCCTCGCCGGGTTGGTGGGCGATGTGCTCGATGACGAACGAGGTTTCGTCGATGTCATCGGGATCGGTGCCGTTGGTGGCCGCGAGATGCTGTTTGAACAACTCGGCGGCCGACTTCACGGCAGTGATCAGCGGCTCTTTTGGTGCGTAGCGACCGATATCGTCGGCCACATCCACCACTGCTTCGAACTCGCTGTCGGTGGCGGGGTCCACCATGGCGACAATGATTTTGAAGGACTTCTGACGCATGTTCTCTTCCTTTCAGGATAATGCCCGACCGGAAGAGACACGCCCCCCTGGGGAGGCGTGCTCCCCGGTGGGGTTGTGGTCACTGGTTCAGCCGTTCGAGGCCTGCTGAACCGTGGAAACCGACCAAGTGCGGCCGTAAATCCAGGCGCTTCGCGCGCCCGGTGGCAACAGGTCTAGGTCGTCGATCACTTCCACGGTCCAGTAAGGATCGAGGAATTTGTCATCGTTCCAGTGAAGGATATCTCCACGCTGCGTGGATTTCACTTCGACGACGAAATATCGGCCGGGAGGCGCGGTAAATTCGCCGTCTTCGGCTTCATTCCAGTAAGCGTAAATCCAGGACACTTTTAGCCTTTTGCCGAGAACCGATTCGAAATCGGCCAGAGCACCAGCCTCCGCGTCCTGTTCCATCTCGACTATCCGCTCTGCTTTGAACAAAGCATCATAGTCGATGTCATAAGTTGTTCCCTTGATCAGGCGACCAAGGGCTCTGAGGTGCTTGCAAACATCGCTCAGGCCCCCTTTCCATGCTTGGCGAGGTTAAGCACATGGTTTGCGTGCCCGCCGACGTCTTGCCATTCCCGATGTTCTTCATCGGTCATGGTGTCGCCACCGTCCATGCCGTGCTTTTCCTGCAGTTTACCGGCGAACGCCCACATCTTGTCCAACCCAGCCCGCAGCTTATTCACTACGTCAGCTTCAAGAGCCGACGTCGGAATGCCTTGGCAGGCGTTGACGCTCGCGACGATGCGAGCGGCGACGGCTTCTTGCTCCGGCGCCCAAAGTTCGCCGTTTTGGCTGAATGCAATAATCCAGCGATTTCCGACCGTGACCAGGCGGTAGTCGTTCGCATCTCCTTGCGGGTGGAATTGCCACCGGTCAGTGGAGCGGCTGATCTCGGCATCCTTCCGGTCACGTATCGCTTTTGCAGCCAGCTTGTTGCGAGCTTTGCGGCGGAATTCGGCAAAATACTCCACCATGTCAGCGCCGCTCACTTCCTCGTCGTTGTCGAACTGCGTCCAATCGATAATGGCCTGCTCGACCAACGAGGTGAGGCTGCCCGTATCGCTTTCCACCGGTGCTATCGGAGGCGCGATGCGGTCGACGTTCACCCCGCCAAGCTCCAGCTGCTCGCGGATGGTGGCATTCGCCACCATCGCCTCCATTTGGAGCGGACAAAGAAGGGACCACATCAGGCGAACGACCTCTCGGAGATCGCCAACTTCGTGGTCTGACTCACCGCTGTCCTTTCCGTGCTGGGTGGCAGCGGCGATAATGGCTTCGGCATCGATAATGATCATGTCTCAGTTCCTTCTGGTTGGCCCGTCCGGAAGAGACACGCCCCCTGCGGGGAGGCGTGCTCCCCGGTAGGGTATTTGATGAAGACGATGGTGCCTTGGGCGGCATCGTTAATTGGATTGTCAGAGATCGAGGATCGCTCCACGAGTTACAGCGAACAGATTGCCGCTCCGCCGAAGGTTCTGAAGGGTATTGAATTTTTCATCCCTTCGCGCATCCACGTTGCAGAATGACAGCTTCGTATCGGTCTCGCGGATTCCCGTCGTGATGCACGGGTACGAGTGTCCGGCCCGCGGGCCGGTCATCCACCGGGAGAAGGACCGACAATCCATCGAACGATCCAGCTCGTATCCGATGGACGCCAGAGTGCTTGCGATGTGCGAAATCGTGGACGGACTTTGCCCACGTACCGCACGAGCGGCGATCTCGTCATCGAGCATTTGCTTGGTCATGTTGTTCTCTTCCTTTCAGGGGGTCACAACCGGAAGAGACGCGCCCTCTTGGGGAGACGTGCTCCCCGGTGGGGTCGTACTGGGATTAGGCGGTATATTGGGAAACCTGCACGTCGTTGATTCCTCGGAGAATCGTGCCGACCTTCCGGCGAATGCGTCGCCATCTGGCGTGGTCCGTCTCATTAATCGTCACCGTGTGAAACCCCTTCGAGGGCGACGACACGGTCACAATGTCGGCGAGGCCGGCTTTGCACAATTCACTTCTTATATGGTCGGCGCCGATCATCTCGATGACCAACTCGATTTCTTCAATTTCGGCCCTGGTAAAGTCTCTACCTTCGTCGCTATTCATGTGGCTCTCCATGGATTGGAGACACCGCTCATCCCGTGGTCGGGAAACGGCAATGCCTTCCCCAGACGGGGTCGATTTTCAGATCGAATCTGGGTGTCGTGCTCGGCTTAATGTCCGCCGGGCAGGACGTCATTCGGCTGCCAAAGACCGTTTGATGATCTGTGGCAGGTTGACGAACGCTGCAAGCAGGGATCGTCTTCTTCAACTGCTGCTTTTCGGCCAGTTGCCTACCGCCAAAGCGGAGTTGAGGGATCAACCGCTCAACCATCAAGGTGCGTTCACATGAACGCGCCAAAGATCTGGGAAGTGTAGCCGTCGAGTGCACAGGCTTCACGCGGACATAGTCCACCCGCTGATGAGGAAATCCAAATCCTCAATATTGAAAGCCTTGCGCGGACACCGGAGTGTCTTTGCTCGAAGCGCTGGCCTCCAATCGGAGGTGGGCTTGTGGCGCGCTTGCGATTCAAAGATCGCGCTCTGTCCCGAGCCACGCGAAGGTGGCAACTCGCACAAAGGCGACGGACGAAGGTAATTCTTTGTAGCACAGTCCCATAGTTTGCGAAAGCAGGAGTGTTGCGAATTGTGAATTGCTCTATGACCTCTCGTTTAAGAAAATTACTGAAAACTGCATGAATGGGGCGAGAGCCTGTCCATGTTCCGACGTCGGAACATGGATAAGCGTCCGATTTTAGGAGGGTCCATGTCTGGCAACGCCACTTCACCGAGAGGAGAGCACTGTCAGCCAAGCAAGTATGCACCTGGATGGGGAACAAATCATCTCGTCCGTTTGGTCCGCCTAAATTGTGACGCAGGGGACCGGTGACATAATTCCGTTATCAGGGCTAGTCGGTCCAGGAGTTAGTCGTGAACACTGAAAATGTATTGGGTTTTCTGACGATTGGTGCACTGGCGTATGCTGCGATCGACGGCGTGCGATCGGCCATTAAGAAGCGCCCGACGGTGTTTGGGGCCGCAACCGATCCGCTGCAGAAGCATGGCAACGACGGTGAGGAGAAGGTCGATGCCGCTCTTCGTGAACAGGGCATTCCGACGCTCCGCAATGTGTTTCTCCAAAGCTGGAAGGAGCACGTCACAGAGTTGGATTTAGTAGCCCTCATTGGCACCTCGATCACTGTGATCGAAGTGAAAGCCTGGACTGGTGATGTGCGAGGTCGAACGGATGACGCTGAGTGGTCTCAGGTGAAAGGCCACCAGGTCAAAATGATGGGCAATCCGCTGCTGCAGAATCGTTACCATGCGCTGCACGCCCGTCGCCATTTGCCCAGGGCACATATTGCCGAATTGGTTGTCTTCACTGAGGGAATGTTTCCAGAAGGGCAACCAGAGGGGGTGGTCGATATTCCCGGTTTGTTGGAGTATGTGGGACACCAGCGAACGGGTGAGCCGGACAGTCCGACGATGTTGGCTTGGGGAAAACTGGCTTCAATCTCTGGCCGACAGGACAAGCAGCTACTTCGTGAAAAGTTGCTTTCCCAGGTTCGCCTTGGGATGGGTGCCGAGAATAATGGGGATGACAACATCACCGTGGTAGTATAAGGCTCGATGTCGAGGATGAGTCAAAATGAAGCAGAATTTCCAAGGATTTCTGGATTGCGCTTATAACGTCCACTACTGGGATGTTGCAGGGAAGACTGCATGCATGGTCAAGAATGGCTATGACCCCGCCGTCTACACGGTCCAGCAGGCCACTGACCTCGCGAAGACCCAGATGCAGGACGAACTCGACCATCCGACCTTCGGCGTTGGAAGCGTCATCGTCATCGTCGTTGCTTGTTTGGCCCTTCGCTGGGTCGTCGGTGGCTTGGTCACCGCCTTCCGGACCAGAGGTCAGAGTCTGAATGGTCTGTTCGGCCCCGATAAAGGCGACACCATCGGTTCAGATGCAACTGGTAACCTGCATTGGAATATACGTAAGAATATCGATGGCGGCTTTGATCGATATTGAAATGACCGCGGAGGTCTCCGTGCCTCCGCGGTCATGATCAAGGCTTCGTAGTCCTCTCTGCCCCTTCAAAGACTTGCCCTGCAGTGTTGGTCGCAGATTTCACAAACCCTGGCGTGGCTGCGCTGGTCGCGGTGCTAAACGTATTAGCGCCCCCAACCGTTTCTTTATTACTCGCTGCGGCAATGTTTGGGCTATTGTCAACGTGATCCGACACGTCGGTCCCGGTCTTTACCAACGGTGCTCCCGCATTGGCGACGTCATTTTGACCACTGTTAATTGCTCCGTCGTATGCGCCGAGCGTTGAGGTCACCGATCCGCGGTTGTCGTTCGCAAGGCCGGGAAGTTGCGCCGCTTCGCGGTCAACAAGACTCTTGTCGCCGCCCCTGGCCTGGTTGCCGGCTGTTACCGTCGTTTCTCCCTGCTGCGCCAAGGAACCAAATGCTGGGGTTTGGGCCGCTCCGACAAATCCGCTCTCCTGCTGGATCGATGCCCCGACGCCGGACGCCGTCGACTGCGCTCCAAGGAAGCTTTGATCTCCGCGATCAAATAGCGCTCGCCCCATTTCCTTACGACTCGCGGAGATGCCGCTGGACAACGTGCTGCCGCCGGAGACTATATCGCGGAAAGCATAAATTCTGGCAGCGGTTCCTGAAGGATCTGCCCTAAGAAAATCGTTGAGTGCGGCCCGGTGATTACCCTCGCTCCAGTATTTGCCACCGTTTGGACTAATGAGGCCATCCATCCCTTGTGTGGCCTGCCGGAACGCCGTATTGAATTGGCCGCCATCGGTTTTTGCCCCTTCTGTGTAGGCCTTGGTCCACTGGTAGGCATTGAAGGTCCGACTCGCTTCGGTCATGTTCATTTTCTTTTCGGCCGCTTGTACGGACTGCGCTTGGCTGGCCGACTCCGCATCGGTTACCGTAGTCGTCCGCCCGTTGGTCGACGTGTACGTCACTCCCGAAGTGTTCGCGAGTTGATCGGCCATTTCACTGGCGATGCCAAGCCTCTTTGTGTCGGCTCTCTGGGTACTTTCTTGGAACATTTGCGTAAGCGCGGTTGCCATACCGTGTTCCTGCGTCGACTGGTCGGTCGCGCTAACTTGCGCAGATCCGCCGTGTGTTATACCGAGGTTTGCCGATACCAAGCCTTTCTTTTTGCCGTCCGCATCTTTGCCGCCGAGCGCCGAATTTGCCATACCAGCGGCTTCAGCGGTGACCATGCCAGCGGCACCCCACCGCGCCATGAGTTTAGATACCGTTTCACCCGCATCGATCTTGGCCCCGCCTTCTATGGCGGTTCGCACGGCTGCAACATCAGTCGCGACCTGCTGGTCACCGTGCGCATACCTCTCCGCGAAGTCCCGTCCCGTCTGGTGATTGCGTGCATAGGCAGATGTTTTTTCTTGGGCCGCCCTAACGGCCATGCTGGTGGTGCTCGTTCCGGTAGTTCCAGAAGTGACAGCATCGGCTATGCTCTGGTTCCACGAAGCACCTGTAGTTGACACAACATTGCGGGCTTGCGTGAAGCCAGCGGACTGTTCTGAAGCGGCAATATCACGAGTACGAACACCTATGAGGCTCGATCCCACGCTGTCGAAGCCGCCCATGGCGCCGGCTTTGAAGGACCCTGCCTCAAGCGTGTATTGAGCTGCTGGTGCCAAAGAATCTGGTGATGTCTTCTTTGCCTCGTACTGCCCTTGGCCGAAGTTGCCGGCGATCGCCTCGACCCCCTTCGACGTGCCCCATGCGAGCGCCATGGCGAGGAATGGCACCGCCGCAGCGGCCTTGTCTCCCAGAGCAAGCTGGCTCTGCAGGTAAGGGTCAAAGAAACTCTGCAACCACATAAGCGAAAGTGGTTGTGCATAGGTGCCCATGGACGAGACGTAAGTTGCCGTGGTCATCGCCATGTAATAGTTGATGATCGCGAACAGAGGGTTCCAGAATTGCAGCCAGAGTGCCATTTGTCCCCATTTGATGGTCGCCTGCATTGCCATCGACCCGGTCAGCAAGAGAACGGCGAGAATGGGGGTGGCGCCATAAATGAGGCACTCGATGATGGTGGCCATCGACTTAGCCATCGAACCGAACAGGAAACCTTCGGCATTCCAGAGATCATTTCGCTGGCGAATGGTATCTTCCAGCGATTTTGCCAGCGGATAATCGAGCCAAAGCTGCTTTGCAACGTAGACGGTCGCATCATCCCAACCGCGGGCGGCGATCGTAGCCTCAATAAACTGCTGTCCCGATACCGAATCCAACCCGATCGCAGCAAGCGCTTGGGTCAGTTGATCAAGAGCATCATTCGCTGCGTTGGAAGAAGTGATCCCGAGCGCCGGTGCAAGAACACCCGGGGCGATGCTCGTGGTTATGATCGAGTCGGTCTGGGTCAGCAGATCGTTATAGGTGTTGCCAGCGCACGAGGTGTCATTGGTCAGGGCAGTAATGCTCGGTGCGGCCAGCGGAAAATTCAGTACACCGATACCCTTCTGCCCAAAGGTATTGATCGCGTCGGGCAGAGTGGCTGGGCCGACCGTGTTGTAGAGGTTTTGCTGCAGTTGCGGGGTGAGGCTCCGCACGATGCATTGGGAAATATACTCTTGCCAAGCACCACTCAAGTCACCGCTTTGGGCCACCTGGCCACCGCGCGTTGTGTTCTCGCGGACAATTCGCAATGTGTCGAGACCACCCATCCAACCGGCTTGAGCCGATGTCGGCGTGCTGAATGCCAACTGGCTGACATTCGTGATCGAGAGGCCGATATTGCTTAACAACGCACCGATGCCAGCTGGACCAAATGGTACATTCGACACGGTATAGGTCTGGTTAGTGGTCGGGTTTGAAACTATCACCGGCACCGTGACGCCAAAACTGGCTCCATAGATCAGCGCCGAGGTGACCACGGTATGCGCGTCGATGCCCTTGGCCCCATTTGCCACGTAACGAAACAGAATCGTCAGGATTGTCAGGATGGTGACAGCCTGGACGTTCCCCATGACCGTCCCGTCCTGCATTGACATTGCGACGGAGTTGAGAATGTGTTGGAGAAAGTTCGGATCGCCAGCGGTCCAGATCGTAAGATGAAAACTTCCCATATTGACCTCACTGCGGTCCGCCGGTGGTGCCGCCTGCCGCGCTCGTTGAGCGCCTGGGCGCCGAGAGGCTAATCACCACCTTCTCAGAAATCGCAATTCGGCGTTCCAGCTCCTTAATGCCGGCGCTGAAATCACCGTATTTGATACTCAGCTTCTGCATCTCCGCGGCGATCTCGGTTTTTGCCTTCGGATAGGATTTATCAACGAATTCGCCGAAGGCCGCGTTCTGGGCTTGCTGAGTTGTTGAGGCGGCGATTGCGGTGTCGATGCTGCGCTCGAACGTGATCAACAATGAGTCCATGTACTGAAGCGCCACCTGGTTTTGAAACTCGATGACCCACTGCTTGGCGGTGGCTGCGTCCAGCATCGACATGGTCTTCAAATCGGATCCGAGGCGGCCGGGAAGGGCCGCCAGGAACTGCATGTCACTGGCGGGTATCTGCGTTCCATTGGACCGCGTGTTCACGATGTCATCGATAATGCCATCCCCTCCGGTCCCGTTATTGCTGCCTGCCAGCCTGTTGACGATTAAAGTCGTAATCGGCGTGTAGTTCGTGTCGGTCGCTGGCGACGGATTTTGGCAGTCATTCGGCCCGCTGGTGCCGTCGCATTTCAAGTAGGTGATCGCCGTAGTGCCGCTGCCATTGTCCTGCCCGAACATCAGGTCATCGACATGAATTGTCCGCGGCAACGGCTGGCTATTGAGCTGGGTGCCAGCACTCGATGGTGCGGTGCCCCCGGTTGAAGAGGGGTTGCCGGGCGCTGTCGTACCGTTGGACGTGGTGGCCCCAATTGTGCTCCCAGTGGTCAGAATCGCCGTGCCGGTGAGCGACATGAGTTCCTGCAGCAACAATGGGTCGCTTGCTCCTGTCAAGGCGGTGTCGACGTTCTGTCCGCTCAACGCAGCCCAGACGATATTGCCGGTGAATGGCTCCAAGGCGTTTGTGCCACCGACCGAGGTTAATGCTTGGAGCGGTGAGTTCGATGAACCACCGGTCTGGTTGGGGAAGAAGCTAGAATAGGCATCGCTGAACCCGCTTGTGAGCGCACTCAGAGACATACCAGTATTGGCCTTCCCCGTAACGGCCGAATACCCGTCATTAACAATACCCTGCGCCAATTGGCAGGAATTATGCGTCATTTGATTGATGTCGTTGACGAGCTTTTGAATGTATTTGATACCCTCGTCAATTTCGGGACTGACCGCAGCCAGGGCTAGATGGAATGCAAAGCCCGCCGCGTTGGAAGCCACGGCTCTGGCAAGCGAAACGAATTGCTGAAGATTCACAAAGCTAAACGATCCCGCGAACATATCGATGCCGCCGCATCCTGAATTGAAATTCGGGGGAGTGAACGATATCAGGTTCATGTTGACGACGCGGGACCGGGCCTGCACAGCCCCGAGCGAGACGCCGCCCCGGCCGGTGGCTGAAATCGATCCAGCGCTGGTGACGTTGATCCCTTGGAACAGATTATTCATCTGTCCGCTAAGGCCGGTATCGGCAAACGCGGTGGTCGATGAAAAAAGCGCGACAGCTGCGACCGTCGTGGTCAAGGCAGCTCGGCGCCAGCTGTGGGCGTCAATAATACGCCGACCGATGTTCCGATTCATTGGCTGCTTGTCCTGTCGAGCTTCTTCCGAAGGATGGAAATCAGTTTGTCAGGTGAATCCAGGGTGCTGTTGTCGACCTCTGGCGGCTTCATTTGAGGAGCGTCCACTTTTGCCGGGCGGGTCGTGTCGAAGTCCTCCTCGGTCAACACCTTCGACAACACGCCGGCTTGCAGGATCCGCACGGTCAGTTCTTGAAATCCCAAGGGGCTTTCAGCGATCGGCGTCAACTGACCGTTGTAATAAAGGAAGAGGGTGGGGGTGGCCTTCACCCCCCACGCTGCCGCCTGACCGTTGTCGACCTTATAATTAGGGAATTCGCCTCGAGGCAGTGGGCGGCCGTCCATCGAGACCGGGAATACGGTGAACCCAAACTCGCGCTCCATGGCTTGTAGGATCGGCGCTTCCATGATGCAAGGGCCGCAGTCCGATCGATAGAAAAACATTAGGCCCGTTTCCTTGGCCATGCGCTTCAGGGCAGCCACAACGTATTGGCCCGTCTCGGCATCCTTCTGGGCCGCGGCGGCGGTCAGTAGGGGCCGACGGGTGTTTTCGTCAAGGAAGGGATCGAGTTGGATCGCACGCTGCCATTGGTCCGAAAAAGTCGAAGCTCGGTCGAGGGTCAGCTTTTGCAGGTAGAGATATTGTTGAATGTGCGGGATCGTCGGCTCATCAATGGCCAGGTCCCGATACTTGGGAAGATTTTCTCGCAACCAGGCGGTGTTGAGCTTGACCTTTTCAGGCTTCTTTGGCTTTTCCGGCTCGGCTGGAGTGGCGACCTCTGGCTGAGGTTCCGCTTCCTGCGGTTCTTCTTCCGGCGCGGGATCCCGTTCGTTGTACCAGAACCACCCCCTCTCCCGATCTCCCCACCACGGCGCTGAAGTCGTGACATCGGCCCGCGCCTGCGCATGGAAGAGACAGAAGACCGTTAAGGCGGAGGCCGCCACAAATTTGATTTTCATCGGGGTCGCTCGAAAGCCAAGAATGTGAAGCAGCATACCTTGCGGTAGGTGAGCTGATCCCCCCCCTATATCGTGCAGATTCGCGCTAAATTGCCGACCAGCTTCGGGGTGTTGTCGACGAGGCAGAGAAATTCTCGTGACAGGGGTCCGATTTTGGGTTCAATGAATTTGTGGGTCCAAAGTTTGCCGCTACCGTATAGATGCAAAGACCTTCTGGAGAGTATCTTGACCCAAACCGACACGACCCTCGTCACCGCGATCGAGCTAAAGAACCAAGTCTACACGATCAGTCTTCGGATCAATGAGGCGGACTTCAAGTTCCTTGTCGCGGTGCGTCACGATGACATTCGGACTTTCATCGTCCTGGCCGACGTCCCAGACGGCGGAGGACTGAAGGTTTCGATGGTGCGTGGCGAACTGATCGCCCACGTCATGGACCGGCCGCTCGTCGACTGGGCTACGGCAAAGATTTCTTGGGGGGAGACCAGCTGGCTAACCCGCCGTGAGAACCTGGAATGGCGGAACATCCGTCGTCTCGAAATCGAGGAAGACGGCACCGTGGTCAATAAGGACTGGTTCCCGCCTGGCGTGGCCGAACCCCTGTTGCGGGCACTCGAAGACAGCGTGCCGATGCCGGCACACCTGTCCACTGAGGCGATCGGCTTTTAGGATGCCTGCTCTCCCTTGGTCGTAGCTGCCATGCGATTGCTCGATCGGTCGCATGGACACCAAGGGATCCACGAAAGTGAGGGACCCATGATTATGCGAGCTAAGGCGCGCGTGCGCATTCTCGCGGCCGTCGTTGCCGCGATCTTTCTTGGTTCTGCTGCCCCACAATCGGCATTGGCCTGGGGGGCGGAAGGACATCGAGTCATCGCCGAGATTGCCGAGAAGCACCTATCGCCGGCTGCCGCTGCGCGCGTTGCAGCTCTTCTCCAGGCTGACGGCGCACCCTCCTTGGCGGCAATATCGGTCTGGGCGGATGACTATCGTGTCCTGCATCCGGAAACCGGGAGTTGGCATTTCGTCGACATTCCGGTGGCCGAGTCCCGATACAACGCACAGCGGGACTGCCCTGGGAACAACTGCGTTGTCGCCAAAATCAACGAGATGGCAGGGTATCTCCGTAATCCAAGCACCCCGCTTGACGGGCAGGTGATGGCGTTGAAATATCTCGTCCATTTTGTCGGCGATATCCATCAGCCGCTTCATTGCGCCGATCGTCGGGACGCCGGCGGCAACAAGCTTCGGGTGAAGCTTGGGAAGGAATTCACCAACCTGCATCACATATGGGATACCGAACTGATCGCTATGGCCGGCGGGCACGACGCGTCAGCGTTGGCCGCGGATCTCGACGCACAGATCTCTGGTCAGGATGTGGCTGCTTGGCTGGCCAAAAAAAGTGTCGAGGAATGGGCGAACGAAACCCATCGCGTGGCGATATACAACGCTTACGCCGATCTGCCCGACAGCAAGGTAGCAGTCCAGATCGATCAAGCCTATCTCGACGCCGCTGAGCCGGTCGCTCTACACCAACTGCAGGTCGCGGGAATCAGACTAGCCAGCACGCTGAATGCGATCTTCGGGAAATGATCGTGGACATGGTAGCTGAAGCGGCGGCAGGGCTATTGCGCTGTCGCCGTAAACTTTGCTATTTTTAATCACTTTCGTCCCTTCGCCTTCGTGTGATCGTTCAGCTTCGTCTGATCAGGACAAAAGGCAGTTTTCGGACTGCAAGCGCGCCACAAGCCCTCTCCCTTCGCGGAGACAAGCGCTCTAAGCCAGGCTTTCATCACTGGAGATTTGGTCTCCATCGCTTCGGCCGCATTGCGCCGATTTCCAGAACCCGCCCTTGCTGGCGAGTCTTTCCCCTGGCGTTACACCCAGAATCTGCCATAGCGCCCCCGTTGACGGGGGTATCAACGCGTCCAACTCGTTAACGACTTGGAAGGACATAATAATGTCGCATCTCAAATCCTACAGCAGAGCTTCATATCGAACCGACAAGGTCGCCGAGGTAGCGTTCAATACCATCGGCGTCGTTGGCATGGCTGCGATCTTCACATCGCAGCACATTGCTGGCTATGCCTTACGCCTGCTGGTCAGCGAGCCGCTCATGTGGCTCGGTTTCAAGCACGCCGCACTGGCGGTCTTCAGTTTTCATCTTTGGTGATTGTGCGCGGCAACAGCATACCGCGCGCTCCAAACCCACCTGTCAATAAAGCCCCGCCGGGGAGCGCGTCTCCCTGAAATGGGCCGTGTCTCTCCGTCCGAGCTATGATCTGGAAGGAAAGACATCATGAAACAGACAGCGAAGTACCCCTGCCCTGGCGACAGTGAATTTTGGGCGATCAGGCGAGTTGCTTTGGGACTGATCGCCGACATCGACGTCGATATTCGCACCCTCACACTTGAGGAAGAAGGCCCCTACTGGGATGCTCTTCAATTCGCCAGGATCACCCCTATGGTCCGCGAGATCCTCAGCGCACATGGGCTGGAAGCACTGTTGACGCCGGCGCTCGGACCCATCCCGGAAATACCGGCAAAATCCGACGACGACTTGATCGCCGAATATTTTAGCTGGGAGCCCACGGATGATCCGGAGGTTCTTGCCGACCGAAGGTGCGAAGAGGAGTCATATCTCGGTCATCTCGCCGATATGGCAGAACGCGCACCGATGGTTGAACGCATCATGACGGACGAAGGCATCGTCCGGATCGTTACGCATTCTTCTGATGACGAGGAATCATCGAGTTTCAGCCGCAAAAGTTATCTCAACGGTGAACTCCATGATATCGACGGTCAACCCGCCGTGCGGAAGTCCTCGCATCATCGAATCCTCTCTGAAGGATATTTGGATGAGGATTTCGAGGAGTCATACTGCCGCGGCGAGCCCGTCGCGTACATCAGCCATGATGACAGAGTTGTCGACGGATGGTGTCACGCCCAGCGCGTGGCGTTCGGCGCGGCCGAGTTCGACGACGCAGCATAAAGACCAAATTCATCCCGCCGGGGAGCACGTCTCCCCAAGGGGATGTGTCTCTTCCGGTCGGGGATACCCGAAAGGAAAGAGATATGGCGACAAGATTTGTCTGGACTTGCTCTTACATGGGGTGCGCCTGGTTTGACGTGTATCCTGATAAGGGCGAGAAATTCTCGGTTGAACTCCGCCGCGAGTTGTCCGATTACGAACGGTCAACCCTGAACAAGAGGACCGACCCGGAACGGGAGATTATCCCGACAATCGGCATGCTACGGCGGGAAAGCAGGGGCAATATTCCAATCCCAAAGGAAATCGTCCGTGACTTCAACGCGTGGCGACTCGCAGACTGGGAAACGCAGATTGCGAAAATGCGTTCTCAGCCCGAGCGCTACGGCGAAATCCTCGCAGAGGATCCTCTTTTCCGGCGGCCTAAGCCCGTCGGGGCGGTGCATTTCGAAAATATGAAGGACACGGATCACGGCTACTTTTGGGTCGTGGACGTGGCGCCGGCGGAACCGACGTTGGCACCCGCCGAATTGGCGGCCTGACCACCATTGCAACGACCCCGCCGGGGAGGACATCTCCCCTCGGGGACACGTCCTCCTCGGTAGGATCCTTTCTCGGAGAATATCGATGAAGATGAAAAAGCAGACGAAAGTCATGGTCTATGGCGTCGAAGGGATCGGCGCCAATAAGACGGAAGCCCGGTCCGATGCGGAGAATCGCCTGACCGCGTTGGTGCAGGCGCCGGAACCGACAGTCGAGGTGTTTCGAGGTCAAGCGATCTTGATCTATCGCACGTTGCACGGTTGGAATACGTCGTTCCTCACTGATGAAACCGGGCGGATACTGCCTCACCAGAACCAGAGTGTGTCCATGTGGGCGGAACCGGACCTGGGCAAAATCCAGGCTGCGGTCCGCGTCCATCTCGGCCAGATCTGCTGGTCTTTGGCCGAGCCTGACGATGACGCCTTCGCAAACGAGGCCTTTCCATACGCTTTCCCAGGATCTCTGGGAGAGCGTAGCAAGGACGATCTCAAGAAATGGATGCGCTGGCAGCGAACGTACCAGGCAGCAATAGCTGCCGGGCTTTGTGACAACGAAGCGCGGGAAGTGGCCGATGGTTTCCGTCGGCTCCCACGCGATCGAAATTCAACGGCTGCCTAGGCTGTCCGATCAACCCACTTGCCCACGGGGAAATGCGCTCCCAAAGGAGGCGTGCTCCTCCTGGTGCAACGCAAACACAGGAGAACAGCATGATCGTCAGCCAGGAAGTGATGGGTGGCCTCTCTGGAGCCATCGACATTCACGGCAAGAGCATCGCAGTCGGCACTCGTGTTCGGTCCTTTGACCATCCCTTATGGTGTCAAAAGTCCGGCGAAGTGCTCGGCATGGAGACTGATGGAAAGCGGGTTGACTTCATCGAAGGCCTCGTCGAGGCGATCGGCGGCAGGCTCTGGTTTGACACCAGCACGATCAGCGGCCTCGAAGAACAGAGTCGGCAGGTTGCTGCTGACACGGACCAACGGTTGGGCAGCTGGGCGACGGCGAATAAATTCGTCACGGTGATGCCAATCATCATTACGGCCGCCAGCGACGTCACGGAGGACTGAGCCATGGCCCTGCACCTCTACAAATACGACAGCGACCTGCCGGCGGAGTGCTTTGCCGTCGATATCGGTCGGGAGACCTTGTACCTGACGGCCAACCGTAAGTCCGATGGTGTGATCGATGTGTCGATCAACCACGGTTACGAACCAGGCAGCCGGGCATACAAGCGGGAATGCCAACTCTTCGCCATGCGCGAGAAAGGTATTCGCCAGGCGGCAGCGACGGCGATAGCCGAGTTGGAGGCCGCCAAAGCTGTCCAATAATAAAAAGTGCCAACTTCCTTCGGGAGGTTGGCGCTTTTTTTTGATCAGATCTGACGCGCTGGCTGATCAGATCTGTGTGTTGTAGTCGGTCAGAATGGTCTCAATGGCTTCAAGTTCGGTCGACTTGTTCTGGATCGCCGCCTCTTTGCACAGTTTGGCCAGCTCTCTCTGTCGCTGCAACAGGTGATCGAAACCAGCATCGTCCAACAAGTTATTGAATTGCAGCGCGTTCAAGTATGGCCCGAAGCTGGTGCGCCATTCATGGTTTGGAAGGTTCCTGCTGAGCAGGAAGTCCGCACCGATTTCCTGAATATTGTGGACGGCGGGATGATCTCTCAGGAGGCTGTTGATGGCGTGGAGATCATCGGCCATTTGCTTGCGATGATCGGCGGCCGGCGATGGAACGGAGCCGTCTTTGACGATCACCGGCGCCGACTGATCCGTTTTGCACTTATAGCCAAACAGCGTGACGAATGTTTGGAGTTGCTCGCGGGTTGCGCGGCCGGCGATCCTGTCGGGCCGGTCGGCGAGGATCGGGAACAGCCGGCAGGCCAGCGGCCGATTGTCGTAAATTGCACATGTCTTGTCGCTGTTCAGCGCGTGGCACTTCCCGTCCTGTTGTCCGAGAACCGCAGTTCGCGCTTGCCAGTAAAGGACCTTCTTTTCGCCGCGGTTCCCCGACACGACATATCGCTCGTAGGTTTTCCCGATAAATTCGGTTGCCTGGGCGTGGCTTAGGCCGTTGCTCCGGTAGGCGCCGAAAACATCGTCTTCCTGGCGAACCACGACGACGAGGTAGAGGGGGAGGGTCTCCCAGAATTTGCTCAACTCGGACGCATAGAGTTCCAAGCGAATACCGGAAGGAAAATGGCAGCACTTTCCGCAATCGGGAACACACTGAAATCTGGCATGCATGTGAAGAGCTGCTCCTTATTTCCGGTCTTCGCTTCTGCAGCGTCCATTGGCTTATTTTGGACGCTGCTCCAATATTATGCTCTCTTCGCGATGACGTCGACCAGGGCTACCTGGCGCAAGCGGTTTGCCGGCGTCCGCGCGAACGGAATCGGTACCCTCGCGACATTCGAGTGGGCATAACGATCGCCATACCGATCCAGGCTCTGCTCGCTCTTGAGACCCGAGAGCGCCTGGATGTCGCTGGTGGAAGCGCCCACCATCGGCGAGTAGGTCATGGCTTCCTTCACAAACGTGCGCCGTCCCGCGAACGAACTGGCGTCGAGGCCCGCCTTGACGAACAGCTTGTAGAGCACATAGGCGACGGACGACGGCCGGAATGGGCGGTGACGGAGGATGTCCTGCCACTTCTCCGGAACGATTACCGGGCTGTCCTGATCGCCGGGCAGCGCTCTCTGCATATCGAGGATCGCGTCGAACAGGCGCTCGCTCATTGGAATGGTCCGAGCCTTTTTCCCTTGGATGCGGATTTCCCGGCAAACCAAACCGTCTTTCATCACGTCCCGGCGCACCAGTTTCGATATCTCGGTGACGGTGAGACCGGCGTCGACGGTCAGCAATACGATCACCCTGTTCCGGGCGACCTTTCGCGTCTCCTCGCAATAATAGAGGAGGTCATCGACTTGCTGCGGCGTCAGGGTCTTGATGGCGTCAGCTTGGTCCAACATCGCGCTCACCATGGCGTGAAGAAAACACCACGATTATGCGTGCCACCGCCACAAAAGCAAGTCTTTATGTTCTCGGTCTGTTTCTGGTACATCGGCTGTTTTCCGCAATCGTTTTCCACTCAGTTGTCGCAAGCCGCTCAGTTGTCGCAGAGGCGCCGACACCTCCCATTAAAACCCGATCCAAACCATCTTTATCTACAGATTTGCCCTGGATATAGCCCATCACTCTTCCTCTGAACGGCTCACTGGCCCGGCCTTTCTTGGCGCAGCTTGAACGGCCAGCTTCACCAGCGTCTGAAAAAGTTGTCCCGGAGATCGAGCGCTACGGCGATTGAAGCGGAAAACATATTCATCGAGATACCACCCAAGATGCTGCTTTTGGACGCCACCCTGATGCGTCCCCATCAGCCATTTGGAAATGTGCCCGCCTACCAATCGGACTCGGCGCGGGGTTGCTGAACTGGTCACCGGCTCGCTCATCAGCACCACATAGCCAATGGCTCGCAAGGCATCAGCGGTGGCTGATGCCACCTGGCCTATGATTGTCGAACCTGGTCGGATGGTTTCGGTGATGAACCGGATCATGTCGGCCGACGCATCGCCTTCGCACGTATCGAGGCGGATGCGGCCGATCCTCCGGCCTTCCCGTTGCGCGGCCACGAACGCCCGTAGGCCATTCTCACCATGCCCGGAAACCTTGACGATGCCGACCTCGACCTCCCCGGCCAGCCGGTCCCGATCGGGGCGCACCATCACCTGGCGGAGTTTGTTGAGCCAGATCCAGACCGTCGCGTATCGGGAGAACCCCAGTTTCGCCTGCAGTTCCACGGCGCTGACGCCGGTCTTGCGCGACGAGATCTCCCACATCACCAGAAACCAGGTGAGCAGTGGCCCGCGGGTCGATGAGAAGAGGGTACCGGCCGTTGCCGTTGTCTCAGCGCGGCATTCGGGAACGCGGCACCGAAGGCGGTCCCGACCGAGATCATAGGGCTCCTGTTTCGTGCCGCAAGCCGGGCACACGAAGCCAGTCGGCCAGCGCAGCTTGAGCAGATAGCGTCGGCAGGCCTCGTCATTGGGAAACCGGGCGTGGAACTCGATGAAGTTGGTCGGGAAGGGGGCGGGAGGAGACTGGGGTGTAGACGAGGTTGAAGGGGTAGATGTTGGTAGCATCGATTCGAACCTCGTGACCAGGTGGCGGGGCAGGGGGCAAGGTTACCCTGTCGGCCGACGCCAAGACTGTTCTTTTGCTCAGGTCGATAGATCGCCTGTTCCCGCCGCAGCATAACCGCCGTCCCTTGTGGTGTAAAGCGTATAGCCAAGCCCCCTTTTCCCTGGCTGATATTTTGCGGCGACTGATGTCGCCGGCGCCAACTGAGCGGCTTTCGGCAACTGAGCGGTTTCTGCGATCTGGCAATCCGCCGGGGCCATGACACTGGTGTTCAAGGCCACCTGTCCGATATTTGCGGCATATTTCGGACGCTGCACGCTTGTGACTGTCCGATTTTTGTATCATATTTCGGACACAGGAGGCGTGACATGTCGAGCGCATCGGGCCAGATCATCCAAAGGATACTCAGCGGTCCCGCCCGAAAGGTGTGGACAGCCAACAGCTTCGTCGATATCGCGTCACGTGACGCCACCGACAAGGCGCTCCAACGTGCCGCCGCGGACGGCAAGATCAGGCGCGTCGACCGGGGGCTCTATGATGTCCCGCGAACGAATTCGCTGACTGGTAAGCCGTCGCCGCCAGACCACATGGCCGTGATCGACGCCGTTTCCCGCCGTGATGGCGCCCGGGTGCTTGTCGACGGGATCACCGCCGCCAATTCCCTCGGACTGACGAACGCGGTCCCGGCGCATGTAACCGTACTGACCGACGGCAGGATCCGGCCGATCGCGTTGGGGAGCCTCACGATCACGTTCAAGCATGCAGCGCCGAGCAAGCTCGTATGGTCGGGGCATCCTGCCGCCAACGTGGTCCAAGCGCTGACGTGGCTGCGCGACATCCTGCAGACCGATGGTAGCGACAGGGCCTTCTCTACGTTGCGGAATATCTTGGCGGATCCGGACCATGGGCAGGCCATCAGGGACGACCTGTCGCATAACTTGGCTTCTTTGCCCTCGTGGATGGTTCCGTCTGTGAAAAACCTGCTGGCGGCCACAGCCCCACGGCCGAGCGACGACATCCATGACGGCGACGTTGCGTCCCGCCCCCTCTTTAGGGGGAAGGAGGCATCATGAACGAAATGATCCGGATCGCGCTCGCCCCAGATGACGACCGCCGGGATCTGTTCCTGACGACGGCACAGCGTCTAGGCACGGCGCCAGAGAATATCGAGAAGGATTTCTGGGTCTGCTGGACCTTGGACGCGCTCTACAACAAAGCCGTCATCAAACCGCGCCTTTTGTTCAAAGGCGGCACCTCGCTGTCGAAAGCCTGGGGCCTCATTGAGCGGTTTTCCGAGGACATCGACATCACCGTGTTTCGGACCGATTTTGACGGCGCCCATTTTCCGACCGACGACGAGTTGGTGGAGTTGAGCCGCAAAAAGCGCGAGGCCATTCTTGAAGACATTAAGGCGACGTGCCAGGGCTTCATCGCCGGGCCGTTCCATGACGCACTGAAGAACGTCGCGGACGCCGAGTTGGGCGGGATGTCGTTCAGGTTCGAGGGCGATTCGGACGATCCCGACGGCCAGTCGCTGCTGTTCCACTATCCGTCCGCGTTTCGGGTCGGCGGCAAAGAATATGTCCGCCGCGTCGTTAAGATCGAGTCCGGAGCCAAATCAGCACTGGATCCGCACAGAATGGCGACTGTAACCCCTTATGTCGCCGACGACGTCGATCTCGACCTCGACGTGACGAACGTGAGAGCAATCCTTCCCGAGCGGACGTTTTGGGACAAGGTCGTCATTCTCCACGGGCAACGGCGCTGGTTTGAGAACCGCGGAAGTCTGTACAAAGACGGCCAGCGGCTCTCGCGGCACTATTACGACGTTTATTGCATGCTGATGGCCGGCATTGGGCAGGACGCGCTCGGCGACTTGGCGATGGCCGAAGATTGCGCCAGCCACGCGCGCCTGTTCTTCAACCGCGGTCCGCTCGATCTCGAGAGCGCGGTGCCGGGAACGTTCGCTCTCGTGCCGTCACCAGACATGGTGCGGTCTCTCGAAGACGACTATGGCAGGATGGCGGGTATGATCTTCGGTGAGGCGCCGCCGTTCGAGGATATCGTTGACGCGATCAGCGACGCCGAGGAAAAGCTCAACGCCGTTCCAATTCCACCGTCGTGACCGCCCGGTCGGCTGCATGCCGATGATCACGGCGATCATCACCACCAGCACGGTGGCCTTGCTCACCACCGGTGGTGAATTTTATGGATGGTGGTGATCATGGTGACCATGGCGGCGAACATGACCGCCTACTGGGATCACTCCGCAGTCCTCAATCCTCGACGCTGCTTAACGTACGATTTTGGGAAAATTCTGCGATGACCCGACGAGACGATGATGATTGCTTGGTACGGCGCCGGATCGCAGATACAAACGGGACGGGGTGGGGATGCCGGAGCGAAGCTGTCAATGTCCGAAGCGTCTGATCGAGAACATCCACCACTGGCAGAGCTATTGGCTCTGGCCCTGCGTCACGCTCGCGAGGTGCGAGGCTACAGCATCACCCAAGTGGATCGCGCTCTTGCTCAGGCGATAGCGCTTGAGGCTCTGCAGCGCGCAGCCATGGTTCCCGGCGGCGCTGTCGACGGCACCGTATCGCCAGCAGCTGCAGCGATAATTCTCGATCTGGTGTTGGCCGATGTCCGCGAAGAGGCCATGCGCCTGTTTAAAACGAACATCCATTAGGGGATATCTCCGCCGCCAAAGGCCACCCCGCTGACAGCACAGGGTGGCCTCGCTGCGGTTCAGGCCCTTGCCGCCGCCTCAAACTGGGGGCAGCACAGCAATTCGATCGCATTCAATAGCACTTGCGACCGGCTATTCAGCTCTGCCAGTCGGGAGGTGGCCAGGGCGTGCTGACGGTCGAGCAGCGCAGCCAGCACGGAATGTCCCAGGGCATGGATTTCTTTGTGCAATGCTTCCAAGGCGACGAACGGCTCAGTGCCCAGCAATTCGGTGTCGGTGACCGAATGGTACCACCGGCCGAACTGGCAATTATGGTCAGCATCGAGATCGGTGGTCTGGAGTTTGACCTTGCCGGCCATCGCGTCGGTCAGGCGGTTGATGAAAACCTGATGCTCGTGCCGCGCAACTTCCGCCACCTTGGGCCGGTATTTCTGCGCGATCGATACGACGATGTCAGAGGATATTTGCTGATCAAAGGCGACATTTCGTAACGCCGTCCGAGACCCGACGATATGACCGGAAATATGCAGGCGCTCTTCAGCCAGAAAGAGATCAAGGGTGTCTCCGATTCCAATTGCCATCCAGGTGTGGACCAACGCGCCGCCTTCGGAAATGTCAAAAATGACCGCCCGTTCTCGCAACGCCGCGTGACTGACCTGCACCGGGGCCATGATCGATCGTCGACGGCCGGTGCGTCGTTCGATTTCTGGACACCGCCCGCGGAATGCTCCCGATACCATGCGTCTAACTGCGCCGACGACACCCAAACGGAGCACCTGTCCGCCCTGGGATTCGGCCTCGGGGGCGCCGTCGTGATGCGGATGCGCAGCGTCGTCATTCGATACCGGTAAAGCCAGGACCATGTTTTGACCTCTCGATCGTCGGATTGCGGGACCATGATCTTAATGAAGACCACTTCGCCCGAAGAGACCGAATAACTGCCGGATTGTGTATCGTATTTGTGGTCAGTTCGAACAAATCTCGTGTCCGTGGTGCCTTCGAACGGGCGTCGGTGTCGAGATGGTTCAGGATAAACTTTCGCCAAATCGCCGTGACCCCAGAGACTGCATTTTCAGGCTTGGCAACAGTTTCGAGTTCGCTCATGGTTGGTTTCACCAAATGAAGCGGTTCTCCCTTCCCTCCGAATTGCGCAAGGATAAGAGGGATCTTCTCCGGATCGAGACCAGCAGCGCCCGCCGTACATTTGGATTTCGCGAAAGAAGCGCCTCCTCCGACAGCGGCCGGTGTCGGAGGAGGTGCTGTTTTGAAAGCCAGTTTTGTAGGCAGCGTCAACTTCCTCCATAGATTATATGGCGCGCCTTAAAGGCGTCTATTCTGAGGCCATATCTGGTGGCAAAATTAGAAGGTGAAGCCCACCACGAAACCGGACTGGACGACGTAGCTGCCAGGGCGTCTATCGCGAACAACAGCTTATGCAGGCAGAAAAGGGCGGGCATACCGCCGAGGTAATGGTTTGCCGGCGACTATTACTGAATTCCGTCCTTAAAGGAGGGCCAATGCCAATCGTCGAAATCCCCAATATTGATGTCCTGCGCGAAGCATTGACCGCGCGCTATCCCGACCTTGGATGGCGAGCGGCCGACTACACCGAGACGTGGTTTTGCCCTGGGCAACGCGTGTTCGACGCCGCCGGCAACGCCATTGCCGAAGATCGTAAGGCCTGGCTTGAGGGCTTACTGAAGACCGCTGGCGGACACATTGGCACGGTGTGGGAACTGCACCGGGGCAAGGGATTCGCGACGGTCGAAGAGGAGGGTCACACCGTCTTTGCTGGCGCGGCCATCGGTCCGCGTCCGGAAGACGTCGTCGAGATCAAGGTCGACTGGATTGTCGGGGCTCGTGCCGAAGGCGTGTTTGATACCTGGCGGCCGACCGAAGAACGCGATCTGTTCAGTCCCTGCAGCCATGAGCAGGTCGCTTGGGTGCCGCCGGCGCGCCAGCGGTACGAGTTGCGCCGAATGAACGTCATCGCCCGCACCCTGGAGCAGGCCGAGCAACTTGAGCAGGCCCGCCGCCGCGAGGTTGTACGGACGCACAAGGTGTGGGTGTCCGAAGTCTATACGGACGGTTCCGGCCGCGGCCACGCTCCCCAGGAAAAGTCGGTGCTTGAGGTCGACCCGGATTATTTAAGCCGTGCTCTCCGCGAGCGCCGCTTTGTCGACGACTGGCAGGCATCGTCGGCCGGAACGACGCCGATGCTCAACCACTGGGCCTTCGATGTGAGCGACTACGAATACCAGGGCGAGCGCAATGTCGGGTTCACGCCACGCCCCCTGACCTGGGCCGAACCAGTTGATGGACCGACTGGAGCGGTTCGACGCGATGATCGGCCACCCCATGGCCTGGTTCTTTCACGCCGTCTACGGAAACCAGGTCGGGCAGTGGGCAATCCGGGACGTGGGCGAGGGCCTGCGTCGGCGGAAAATTGTGCTGCCTGACCGCGACATGACAGTGCTCATGCGCTGGGCCGCGAACGAATACGGGTTTTGACGGCACCCCCGTAAGCCCCGGTGGCCGAACGCCTGATAAGTAATACTTTCCGGGCGCTTGAGAGGGCGGGGACCACCGGATTGTCGGGGAGTCCCGTTTTGACGCGCTACGCCGCGAAGGGAACGAACGATGCAAATCAGCGACAATCTGAACCAGAATGATCTGGCCGAACGGATGGGGCCGGGTGCGACCGAGTTGTAGGATCGGCTTGACGCCCATCACCGCTGGCCGTGTTAGGGATATAGAACAGGAATCGATGATTTGATCGAGTAGGACGGCCGATAATCTCAAGCCGCTGCAGGTTGCGGTGCTTGAAACGCGCTAAAGGGGAGAGGAAAGAGTGAGCGTGACGGCGAAGGGAATGAACAGCTGGATCGCGGCCAGTCAGGCTGCAGGTGTTGTTTTTCTGGCTGCTGGGGCCTACTGCGTGGCCCATGATAAAAATGCAACGGGCCTCGCATTTGTTCTTGCGGGTGGTTTGGCAATCGGTGCGGCGCCCAATGATTCCAGATGGTATAGTCTGCTGCTCGGTGCCAACTAAGAAGGAAGCGACGAGAAGCGCAGACAATTGGTCATGAATATTTTAATAAAAATGAAGGGGAGCCTAAGCCCCCCTCATAGTTTTTCTTATTTATGCAGTGTGTTTATTGTGCTCTAACTGCATTTTTGATGACCACATTCTGTGCATACTTCGCATCCCTCTGATTTTATTATACTATGATTGCCGCACCGTGGGCATTTGGCTGCTTTCGGTTTGGCTACCGGCTGCGGGTGTTCATCGTACCGCACCTCCAACATCGCCGCTTCGAAGGCGTCCTCGACGGACACCGTTCCCAGCTTGATGAGGTGGTATTCGATGATGGCGCCGATCGCCGCCACGATGGAAGGATAGTACTTCGGTTTCGAAGTGCCGGGAGCCTTCCACCAGGCGCCGCCCGACGGGTCTTGTACCGCTTGGAATTCCTCGGGCACGAAGGCCACATCATCACCGCGCTGGAACACAGCCGAGGTCATCCGCGTCAACGCCGTGACCCATGGGAAGAATTCCATGGCTTTGGAGTTGATGAAGATTTCCCACGGACGGATCTTGCCATCGACCATCATGTTATTGATGGTCACGTACATGGCATTTTCCATGTTGGACATCTTGAGCTTGTAGGTGCAGCCGTCGATTTCCTCCGGCCGTTCCACGAACTTGCTCTTGATGTGCTCGTGAGCCTCTCCGGGCTCTTTCTTTTCGGCCGCAGGCGCCGGCTCCACAGAGAGAACCGAACCAGTGACATCGTTGGGCCGATAGGTGGTGCAACCTTTGCACCCCGTATCGTAGGCCGTCATGTAGACGCCCTTGAACTCCTCGTAATCGATCTCCGCGGGGAGATTGATCGTCTTGGAGATAGCGGCGTCGGTGTACTTCTGCACCACCGCCTGCATCGCCAGGTGAGCGGCCGGAGTGAGATCCTGGGCCGTCACGAAGTGATCAGGGATCGGCGCGTCGGCGCCGAACTTCTGCCGGAACATGCGATATGCATAGTCCTGCACGGTGACTTCTCTCTTGGTCTGATCCTTATTCAAGATCTTCCGCTGATACTCGAGCGCGAAAGGCGGTTCGAGCCCACCGGAGACATTGTCCGCGACCAACGAGATCGTCCCGGTCGGAGCGATCGACGTGATCAGCGCGTTGCGGATGCCGTGTTCGGCGATGAGTTGCCGAATATCGTCATCGAGCGACGCGATGTTCTCGCCGGCCAGAAACTTCTCCTTATCGAAGAGCGGAAAAGCTCCTTTTTCCTTGGCCAGTTCGATGGATGCCAGGTACGCCTCACGGCGGAACAGGGCAAACCATTCATCGGTCTTGGCCACCGCTTCCGGGCTGCCATAAGGCAATCCGACCATCATGAGGGCATTGGCCAAGCCAGTGACTCCCAATCCGATGCGGCGCTTGCTCAACGCTTCTTCCTTGTGGCGAGGAAGCGGGTAGTTCGACGTCTCGAAAACATTGTCCAGCATGCGCACGGCAACGCGAACAGTTTTCGCGACAACTTCGCGACTGAGTTCGGCGTCATTCTCGAACGCATTGCTAATGCACCGTGCGAAATTCACGCTTCCCAACAAGCAAAGCCCGTACGGAGGCAAGGGTTGCTCCGCGCAGGGATTGGTTCCGTGGATATTTTCACAATACCATAAATTGTTTTTCTTATTGATACGATCGACGAATATTACACCAGGCTCCGCATAGGAGTAGGTGCTCTTCATGATCGTTTCCCACAGGTCGCGCGCCTGAATGGTCTTGTAGACCTTGCCGCCGAACTGCAGGCTCCACGGTTCGTCATTCTTCACCGCCGTCATGAAGGCGTCGGAGATGAGGACGGACAGGTTGAACATCGAGAGCCGCCCGGGGATCCGTTTGGCCGCGATGAATTCTTCGATGTCGGGGTGATCGTCCCGCATAACCGCCATCATGGCTCCCCGGCGTGAGCCGGCGGCCATCATGGTACGGCACATCGAATCCCACACATCCATGAACGAGAGCGGGCCTGAAGCGTCCGCGCCGACTCCCCGCACTGGAGACCCCTTGGGGCGAAGGGTGGAAAAATCGTAACCGATCCCGCCGCCCATCTGCATGGTCAAGGCCGCTTCCTTCAGGGAATCGAAAATCCCGGACATATCGTCCGGAATGTCGCCCATCACGAAGCAATTGAACATCGTCGCCTTGCGAGCGACACCTGCGTTCGAGGCAATACGACCGGCCGGAGAGAACTTGAAGTCCTCCATTGCCTTGTACATCTCGCCCGCCCAATAAGTCGGATCCTTTTCCGGGGCTGCCAACGCCGTGGCGACGCGGTTCCAGGAGTCCTCGATGGACTGATCGATGATGGTGTCGAATTCCACCAAGCGATGCTTGTTCTCCCAGGTCCACAGGGACACGGGTTGAAGTTGGCTACCGACCGTGGTGATCGCGGTCGAGTTGATGATTTCGGTTTTCGTGACTGCAGTCATTTCTAAAGCCTCTTGATCGAGACGCTCACTCGAACTGATTGCGGGGAGCGTCATTGTCCGCGATGCCCGTCGCGCTCCACCGTGGAGCCCGAGGCGTGTTTGAAGTCGACGGAGGCCAGCCTTCCCCGCGCGGGGGAAGGTCTGACCGATGTCGGTTGTGGTTGACGGAAGGCAGCCAGAAGCGTGGCCACGCAGCAGCGCGGGCCGGTTCGGGCACGATCCGGTGATTCCCTGGGTCTTGGTTAAGCCCAATACCCCAGGTGGTTGATCGACGGGATGTTGGACCGAACGGTCCAGATCAACGTCTGATTAGGCTGCAACTTCGATAGAAGGTGCTTGCCAAACTTCGGGAGTACGAAACCCCGCCGTTCCGAGCTTTTCGTACACGTCGTTCCAGTCCATCCCTTGGGGTGGCAGGAGGATCGTGACGGAAAGCATGGGGTTTTCGACTGCGAGGCGCTCTTTGAGCTTGATCGCATTCTTCAACCCGGCCGTGTCTCTGTCAGCCCAAATGAACAGGTGTCGAAGTCCTTTCGGCACAGGGAAAGCCGGCATGACCGAGCTGGACCAAGTCGCCCAGCATGGCATTCCACTTCCCAAGCGAACCGCTACGGAATTCTCGATACCTTCTGTGAGCCCCAGATAACCGCCTGGTGAACGGAAGACCTCGATATGAAGTCCCTCATCCAGCAGATCCGCGCTATCGTGGGTCATCTTCTTACGGTCGCCTTGGGAGAATTTAGACCCGTCGGCTTCCATGTAGAGACGATGGAGCTTGTACGTTCTGCCGGCACGGTTCCTGACCTTTGCGAGAAGGGCCGGAAAGCGGCCGATGAACTTGCTCTTATCCGGATTGTCAGGATCTTTGCCGTAATAGGGCTCGGACGGAACAAACCGGACATCGTTCATTGACGAGGGCACGGCCAAACCGCGGAACTTGAAATAGTCCCTTGCAATGGCTGCATCCTCATGATCCAGCGGCAAAGCGGTGTCCCACTTTTTCGCCAATTTTTCGCGCCCTTTTTCGACAGCTGCGATTTCTTCAGCGGTCGGCCCGGTCGGTATGACCAGGGCGGGCTGATGCGGACGCCGGCGAGCCTGTTCCTCAGGAGACATCCCCAGGAAGTGCGCGACCTGCGCAACGACTTCTATGAACCCGGATTTTCCCGGTTTCCGAAGGCGCCATTGAAGGGTGAGAAACCCGTTTCCGAAGGTTCCGCACGTATTGCAGACACAGCCGCCGGTTTCCGCGAATCCGCCCTTTTTGGAGCGAGGTCCGAAGACCCGGAAAGCTTCTTTGCTTTTTCCGCCATGTTCGGGGCAAGAAACTCCCCGACCTTTGGCGGCGATCGCCGGCCCCATTTCTGGAGCTAGGTACGCAATGATGCGGTCCCATTGACCTTGCGCTTGTTGTCGCACCAGGTCGGCGTTGTATCGTTCGTCACTCATACCGACCTCCCTTGTCGGAGGGTTTGACCGTTCGGCCGACACCCTGGGTTACAAAAAGCGGAAGAAATGTTCGAAGGCTCCTTCCTTGGCCTTTTTCTTCAAATCTTCGATGCGGGGCCGCATATCGCGGAGGATCCTCCATCGAAGAAATTCCGGGTCGCACCTCTCTCCGTCGACGCTCATTGCTATGGCGCAGTCGTTGAAAGAGAAACCTCCCTCGTCGTCTTCAAGCAACCAGGACAGGCAGTCCAAGAACTCCTCGTCGCAGGTCTGTTCGTCTCTCATGATTTCGAGGGTTACCTTCAGCACACCTTGGCGGTAGCGCTGAAGTTCTTTGTCCTCGATCACGATAAGACGGCTTTTGTTGGGTTGGGCCGGGGGCTTCTCGCCCTTTACCCAGATGATTTCCTTCGGCTGACCCTGTCCCCGGAAATAAGAAACGAATTCGCCATTTCTGGCTTTCCGCTTCAAATCCAGGATCCGGTCGCGAATTTTGGAAAGGATCCATTGCCGGAGAAAGTCCGGATAAACCGGCGATCCAAGCACCTTGGTTGCTGCTGCACAGCATTGGCCAAAGGTTAGATCCCCCGTGTCGTTCTGCAGAACCCAGTCCAGGCAGTCGAGTAACTGCGTGTCCTCGGTGTCTGGATCCAGCATATCTTGCAAGGTTTGCTTGAGCACGCCGTAGCGTAGCTGTGTCGCTTCCTCGTTCTTGAACGCAGTCCGGCTTTCGTGATCTGGATACGGAGGGGCGATCTCCCCCTTGACCCAGTACCCGTCGGCCGCGCGATCGGCTCCGCCGACGACGCTGAGTTTTGTTGAAGCAACCGGTGCCCCAAACAGGTCACGGCCGCCGACTTCCATGTTTTCGATGACTTGGTCAACGACCACAGACAGCTGTTGCAACATGATGATCACCTCTTAGATCAGAGCTTCGGCGAGGGCCGTGCGCGCTGCTGCGTCGCACCACCTATTCCGGAGGGCTGGTTTAGATTGATTGTCCGTGTGGGCACGGACGTGCCGGACGGTGAACGTGATCTGCCGGGCGTCGATCGCGGACAGAATTCCCGAAAGGACTGCCGCATCTTCCCCGCGTTCAGGCTTGACTTGTCGCTCGATGAGCGCCGCCTGGACATATTTGCTATCCGTGTAAAGCAGGATGCAGTTGACCGGCAGCTTGAGCGCCATGTTGATTCCCTGGACGGCTGCGAACAGCTCGGCCGAGGACGAATCTCGGGCCGTGGACGGCTTTACGCCGCGAGCCTTCTGATTCTTCATTCCGCTCTCGAGGAAAGCTCCCCAGGCGGCGATGCGTTTGTTCTGGTCATAGGCAGCGTCTGTATGGACGACGATGCCTGCCTTCCGCAGTGTTTGAGACATTGACTTTCTCCCACAGCGCCGCTGCGGAGAGAGTCCCCCCTTGAGGGAACGCTCCCCCAGAGGGCTGTCTCAAAAGATGTTGATGGTCAGGCGGTGAAGACCCGGGCAGCCAAGGAAAAGACCGTGGAGCGCAGATCGCTGATGTCTTTGAGCACTTCAGACTTTGGCAGCCATTGCTGGATGTCCGCAGTCTCGATCCCAATGCCCATTACCTCGACGTCAGGTTGGTTCGCGCTGATGAAGGCGAGAGCCTCTTTCGTCGTGGTGAGATTGCTTGGCTCTCCGTCCGTGATGAGGAGGATTACCTTGCGTTCTTCCCGGGCGTTGGCCAGTTGAGCCGCCCCCCAAAGTAAAGCTTCGGCGGTCGGCGTGTACCCGTAGACCGTGGTGTTGAATCGTGCCTGCACATGCGGTGCCGACATACGTTCGTTGCTGCTTAGAAGTGGAGCAATCCGATTTACGCCGTTGTCTTCGGCGAAACCAGCTGCCTCGATCGTGATGCCCTCGATGGGTTCGCAGGCCAGCGCCAAAGAGGCGGTGGTTTGCATGGCCATCGATATGCGGCCTTTCCTCATGCTTCCGGTCTGGTCGACAAGAAGAAGAAGCCTGGTGTTGTACCCCGTTACGGTCTGCTTTCTTGTGAAAACCCGTGGGTCTATCTGAGCCATCGGAAGATGGCGTCGACTGACCCGGCGGCCGACCATTTTGCGAGTCGCCGGCTGTCGCCTATGGGCTTCAAGCAAGCGCTGCAAATGGGCTCGAATCGCAGTCGAGTTCTTTCTTGCCTCGGGCACAACGGATTGACCGCTGGTCGCCTTGGCATTCGTGACGGTCGGCGGGAGGATGATATCGGGAGACCGATAGGTCGGTCGCTCTTTCATCTTCGCGCTCAACATATCGCTGAGGTCTGGCGCCATCTTCGACAGATCGGGTTGGCCGCCCACCCAGGTTTGTCCCTGACTGGACGAGGAAGCCTGATCGTCGCCGTTGGACACTTGATGAACCGGATGCTGTTGCTGACCGTTTGCCCCCGGGTTGCCGTTTCCGGTAGCGGGGTCAGTCTGCGAACTTTGTCCCTGGCTGCCGCTTCCGGTGGCCGGGTTGCTCGGCTGGCCCTGTCCCTGGTCGCCCTGATTAGGGGGCGGCGAGATATTCGGGTCACCACCAGCGTCCGCCTGCTGCGGATCCTGCCCAGGCGTTGCGCCTTGGCCATCCCCACCAGCGGGATCACCCTGGTTCTGTTGCTGTGATGGACCTTGGCTGCCTGACTGGCCGCCTTGATCCTGCTGCTGCGAGTTTCCTCCCTTGCCCTGCTGGGCTTGATCGGAGCTTTGCTGGTTGTCCTGCTGGACCAACTTCAACAGCCTGTCGGCCATGGCGAGACATTCGGCGGTGCTTTTCAGCATCGGGATGCCCGACATGATCCGTTCGGCGGTTTCGACTATGTCCGGACCGACGACCGCGACCAGCTTTTCACGGGTCTGGTCGACCAGTGGTTTCAGCTGAGCTTGCCCCATGTAACGGCACCGTCCATGAAACAGGACGAAGTCGTGCAGAAGGGCAGGGCCATTGTCCGTATCTGGCACCGCGAACCAACCTTCTTGAATGGCGTAGTCCACCACCTTCGAAAGCCAGTCTCGGCATCCCCGATACACTCGGCATATGAGGGTTTCAATCCTCACATCCTCAAGCGCATTAAGGAATTTCTTGCGGAGTTCCTCGACCAAGAAGATCTCGAATTCGGTGAAGCGCTTATGCGCACCTTCATGTGCGATAAAGCCCAGCGACACCTCCCGCGGTAATGCCTCCGGCGAAAGAAGATAGATGGTTTCGCCGTCAGTTTTTGGCGCGTGGCCGAATATGACCTTGATACCGCACGAAGCGGCGAAGGCCATCGCGGTCCAAACGAGGGAAATGAAATTCATGATGGTCTCCCGATATCAGGGGCCGGTGCAGTCTTCGCCGCACCGTCTCCATCAAAGGATGATCAGAACCCGAGGCATTCCTCTTGCACGGTGGCCAATGCAATTTCTTGCTCGGTTACCTCGGCGAAGAAGGCTTCCTCCTCTTGATCCGCAGGCGGATCTTCGACGAGGTCTTCGGGCAATTCCTCGACCAACGGAGGTTCCTCCGCCGGCGACGTGATGACGATCTCCGACTGCACGACAGCCGGAGCGGGCTGTGGGGCAGGGGAGGGGACGTTGGTGATGATCTGTTGCGAACTGATGACGCTGGCAAGTTGGCCGCCGTGCTTACGCATGCGGTCTGGATCGGCGAGCATCTGAACCAAGGCGACGACTTCCGCCTGAAGGGCGTCGGTCATTCTCTTGGCCAACATGATCTTGTCGATCACCTTGTCCATCGCGGCGACGATCGGCTGGATCATCGCTTCGTTGAAGAAGGCAAATTTCGCCAGTTTCAGCCGAAGCCGTTTCAGCGGGTTCGCAAATTTCCGAGTGAGGTTTCCCTGCTTCAGGATGTAATCGAGAAGCTTCTCCGCCTCGTCGGCGATATCGATCAGAAGGTCTTCGTCGAGCGTTTTCACGCGCTCGCCCAAGGATCCTTCTTCACGGGCCGATTCCCGGATTTGATGGATGGTGCACTGGAAATCGCACCGTTTACGAACCTCTTCCGGCGAAAATTCACGTTCCGCCAGTTTGTCTTCGTATTCGGGGAACTGTCTCCGCCAGGCACGCTGCAATTGCGAAACGTTGGGGATCAGTTCCGTGTCGCGATGCTCGACGAATTCGTCCCTCAGCTTGTCGATCTGCTCTTTCAGCCTGGCGGTGTCTTTGTGGAACACGCCCCGGGCTTTCAGCAGATTGATCGAATTGACCCGCAGCAGGTCGTCAACTTGGCTGCGGATTTTGTGCAGTCTCTGGAGCGGCTCACGAGCGATCAGACGCTTGGTGCCCAAAGAAGCCAACTTGGGCGGCGGCAGTTCGCCACCGATACCAAGATTGAAATCGGTCTTACGAAGAACAACCTCGCCTGACCAGATGTTCACCTCGACGGCGAACACGTCGATGTTTTCGAGAATGTTGGTGCTCATGGAATTTCTCCACGCAAGCGCCGACCATCACCCGCTGAACGGGCGGTCTTTGCTTGCTCTTTGATGTTGAGGATGTTGAGGGCAGGCGACTTATGCCGCTGCTTTACTGCCAGTCGGGGCCGAAGGCGGCCTGGCCGAGATCGTTGATGGTCTGGGCTTCGGCTGCAGGGATGCTGCAGGTCAGAGTCACTTCGAGCGCCTTCTTCGGAAAGTAGGCTTTCTTCATGTTGGCGTCGACTTTGGCATAAGCCGCGGTGAGATTTGCCCACTGCCGAAGCTTGCGGGTCGAAATCACCGTGCTGAGGCTGCCGCCGCCGAAACCATCCTCACCGAGAAACAGCTTTCGGACTTCATTGGCCGTCTGAATCATGTACCCCCGAAGTTCTTCGGGAAGCCCAGGATTAGCGCGGGTCAGGACTCCGCTTTCTTGTTCCGGCGTCAGATAGCTCACCTTCGCAAAAATGAAGCGATCACCAAACGCCAGGTTGCCGGTCTGAACGCCACGATACAATCCAGTCTGGTCGCCGCTGACGCCGGCGTTGCCGGTGACGAGCATGCGAAAGTTCGGATGGACCTGGATCCGTTCGTCCGTCACGGGAATGTGCAGAACCCCGTGGTCGAGGATCGGCACGAACGCCATTTGGAATTCCGGAGCCTTGGTGTTCAGTTCTTCCGCGACGAATAGATATCCGTTGCGGCAGGCCGTGGTGAATGGGCCATCACGCCACACGAAGCCACCTTGCGGAGAGGGATACATCCCGCCCAACAGATCGGTGAACTCGGTGTTGTCGCCGATCGGCGGCGCAATCAGGGGGATGCCCAGGCGGGCTGCGATTTGAGCGAAGCCTTGGCTTTTCCCTGCTCCCGTCGGACCCAGCGCCCACATGCCGACACCCTGCGTGCGCAGGACGTAGACCATGGTGCGAATGAAATCCAAATCGAAGATGAAATGCTCGTCGAGACGCGGAACGCACGGATGCCCGTGCTCAAAGCCCATGACTTGTGCCTTGCCGGCGTCAACGCCGAAGGTGTCGGTGATGCTGTACGACTTGGGAGTCAATTTGAACATGTTGTTCTCCGAGATGCGGAGAAGGCGCACTGATCCCCACCAGGGGAAAGTGACCCTCCCCTGAGGGATTGCGATGAAATATTGAGAGGTCTCAGGCAGCCGCGGCCGAAGGCAGGGGGAGCTGATACCGTGAATTGCGCACCGTCGTTTTGATCTGCGACGTTACGGCCTTGCGATAGGATTGGAGGACGGTCTGGTCGATGGCTCCAAACAGGTCATCGGCCATTGCCTTATAGTCCACGTACCCGCTTTGCTTTCGATACATATCGGCCAAGCTCGGATCGATGGGACCGTGGTGGTCTTCAATCAGTTGCTTGTAATCGATTGAGCCACGTTTACCCCACCTGGTCAGAGCGACTTCCCGGTCTTCCACCGGACAAGCCAACTTGCTGTAGTTGCCCATCAGCGCTTCGAGGTTTGCTTGCGCGTCCTTCAACCGCTGCTTCCTGGCATCTACGAGCTTGACCAAACGGTTCAGCTTGGCTTCCGCGGCGATATAAGCTTGCGCCTTCTCGCCCCATTCCAGCTGTTGTTCGTAATTGGTCGGGTAGACCACATCCTTTTCCGGATCAAGCTCTGGAGGAGTTTGAGACAGAACAAGCTGGTGGAATTCCCGGCCGATGCGTCGCATGTTTTCCCAGACGTTCGGCTTAGCCTCACGCCAGAGCACGAGATGGGCGAGGACGTTGCCCTCCTCATCGTTGAGACACATCAGCAGCATGCCCTTCGACAATTTGCCGACCGACATGCCGTATTGAAGTTGAACACCGCCAGACTGGACGGCCGGATGTTTGACACCTTGTTCCTGAATCTCGCGGAACACCTTTTCGCCTGGGGCCTTGATTTCCACCATGATCCCACCGTCGGTGATCCCGTCCGAAGAAAACCGAAACAGCGGATCTTCCTCGTCTTCGATGCAGTAGGGGAGCAGGAATTCCCCTCCCAGCAGGCTTTCAGCCAGCCGACGATTTGCCGGTTCGCACCTCTTGCCCCGAAGGACATTCGGATCGCGGGACAGATCTTCCGGAAGCATGAGCCCCACCTTTTCTCGCCACACCATTAGCGGGGTGAGATAGGCCGATTGTTTCATCAGCGCGGGCATGTCCGTGCCGGTGATGCCCTCTCTTCGCCAAGCCAGCCATTCCTGGCTGCCCTGGGCAACGTCGATGATCCTCATGGATTTCCTCCATCTTCTGATTGGGCAGCTTCGATCAGACCTTTGTCCAACAACCATTCGGAATATTGGCGAACGTTTTCTCGAAGTGCTGAATCTGTAATACCCGGTAGAAGGGTACTCTTGATGTATTGATTGGCTGGATTCCAGGCCTGCTTTTCACGGGCGCGGACGATGACTTCTTCGACCCTGCCACGAAGCGCGGAATCGATCAGATCAGGATCAATCGGACATAACACGATCTCTCGGTTACGAGCGTCCTCGATCTTGATTGACCGAACTGGATTGATCACCTTGTCGACCTCGTTTTCCGACACCTTAATGGCGCCATCGACATCGTCGACTTCGGTTTCGTCCATCAGGAAGCCGAGCCCACAAATCGAGAGCGTCACGCGACGCTTCGCTTTGGTGGTGGCCTTCATGATGGCGTTGGAAAGATCCGTTTCCTTGAGTGGCTGACCGGCCTCGGGGTGAGTCCGCTTGACCCGCTGTTGCTGTCCTTCATCGTATTCCCAGTAGTGCGTGGGATAGATGCGAGGAACGACGCCGATATCACTGTCCTGGCGCCCATTTGGCATGGTCGCATGGGCAGTGACCAGCAGGACCGTGTCCAATTCGGAACGTTCGAGCTGGACAATCGATACATTCCGCAGAGCGCGCAGCTGATCCGTACAATCCTTTCGGGCGTACAAGGTCAGCCGACCGTCGAGCTTTATGTATTCGAAGGGGCGCGTTATAGAGTTGAGCCCCAGGGATTCGCAGACACCGAGATAGAACTTCAAGCGTTCCTTCGGTGTAAGCTTTGACAGATCGCCGTTGGCAATCAGTTTTTCAAAGACTTCCGCAGCGTCTTGCTGCGAAGGCCCAATATTGGCAATGGCTGCCACCATGATGATGCTCCTGAAACAAAAAAAGCGACATCACGGGGGTGATATCGCTCGCTTCATCGCGGGATTGTATGAGGCCGCTCCTAGAAGGGGATGTCCCCATCGAGAATGCCGGGATCGTAACCACCTGCGGCTGGCGGCGTGTGACGGTTATTCCTTTGAGCGGAACCGCGATCAGACGTCGATGTTTCCGCAGGGGCCTGCCGACCACCGTCGCAGGGGATGATGGTATGCTTCGGGCTCCTGGTGACGACGACCTCGGTGATCGATCGCTCGATTCCCTGGGTGTCGTTGTACTTCCTCGTCTTGAGCATGCCCTCGATATCGATCATCGATCCCTTGCGAAGGTACTTTTCGCAAAAGTCCGCAGCGGGGCCTTGGACCGAGATGTTGTGCCACTCGGTGGAAGATTTGGTTTCGCCGCTCTCGCGGTCCTTCCAGTCCTCCGAAGTTGCAAGAGTGAAGGTCGCAACCTTGTCACCGTTGCCGAAGGTGTGAATCTTCGGATCTACGCCGAGATTGCCAATCAAACTGACGCAATTTTTGCTTCTAGCCATGATGGTTTCCTTGATGCAGACGTGCAGATCCACCGTGAACTGGCTTCGCGTGGATTGAACTGTCTTGATTGATGATTGGGCGCAATTCCGCCCGAATGATGGAGCACGTGTCTCCAGTGATGAAAGCCTGGCTTAGAGCGCTTGTCTCCGCAAAGGGAGAGGGCTTGTGGCGCGCTTGCAGTCCGAAAACTGCCTTTTGCCCGGATCAGACAAAGCTGAACACAACGCACGAATGCGTACAGGCGAAAGTGAGACCAGCGTACAGATCCTTTGTTGCCCGGTCAAGCGGGCAACCTGTGGCCAACCAGCGCAATTACTCCCGATTCTGCTCGATATAGGCCGGTCCCCCGATTTTTCGCTTCCTGTAGCATCAACCAATCTTCACTGCACTATGAGGGTTTGGTTCTATGGCTCAATCTCCCATTCCGGCGCGGTCGCCGGGTAACAACCGCCGGCCGAAACGGTCGCGCGAGGCCATCGAAGGTCGGTTGGATCGCGCTGCCAAAAACACCAGCATGTATTCGATGAACTACCTGCCTGTTTTGCTCAAACTGCAAACGGCATTTACCCAGAATATGGGCGAGAAGTTTTTCTATAAGCGCACGGTCGATGGCTTTCACAATGTCGACGTCGTCTTGCGCCTGATCGGCAAGGACCAGAACCTTGTGGACGGGCTGGCGGCCGACTTGAAAAAAGAAGCGGCCGAGTTGCTGGAAGCGGCTCATGCTGCGCGTGAGAAGGCCCTCGCCCGGGTCAAAGATGCCAAAGCTCTTTTGACCAAGGTAACCCACCCTCACGAAGCCGAATACCGTGCCACCACGCCGATGGCGATGAAATACCTGACCGCCATCCAGCATGTCGATGACACCGCGGCAGCTCTGGCCGCGCTCTATATGTCCGAACAAATCACCAGTTCGGAAATGCTGGCCGAGATCAATCAACTCACCGGCCAGATCGCGTCGCTCAGCATCAAGGTCATCCAGATGTCTCGCACGCTGCGGAAAATCGCCGAGAAGACCGAAGGGGTTGATACCTCTTTGCTGGGCGAAGAAGACACCGCTCCTCTGCCGGGTGAGCCGGCGGCGCCGGTGCCGACGCCCGCTCGTGCCGGTCGCAGCGAACGTTCCGCACGGCGCTCCGAGCCGGTCACCGGTCAGGTGCTTGAAACAGCAGCGGCCCAGTAATTTTCTCGTTCGGCAAAAAGGGCATCGCCGCGATGCCCTTTTTTGTCGGGTGAATTCTGCGCGGGCGAATCGGCACGAGGGAATGGAGTGAGTCGCAGATGTCTCTTACGAACTCGATGATTATGAGTTTGACGCCTGCGCAGATGCAGGTTTTTCTGCCCACCATCATCCCCTTGCTCTCGCCATCAAATATAAGCGTTCTGTCGCCCGCCCAGATGGCCGCGTTGTCGCCGGCGCAAATCGCGGCGCTGACCCCTGGGTAGGTGCGGGTAAGGAAGCTACCATGTTCGAATTCAGAAAGTATCCGTGCCTCGCTCCTGTAGTCTCGCCGAATGGCACCGTCGGCCCGGCCATGTTTGAAATTGGCGGTCAGTTGACCGACGACGATCTGCGGCGCATTGCTGCCGCCTACGGCTTTGATCTTCGTCTCAGTCTTTACGACGAAGATGATCTTCCCCTCAGCCTCATGCATCACGACGCCCCCGAAGTGATTGCCGCCCTCGAGTTACCCGATGAAGACGAGGACGGCTACGTGCGGGTCGGCGCTTGGGATACCGAGAACGGGGAGATCAACGTCGCGTATGTTTTTCCGCTCCGCACGTCCCACCTGGCGGTGGCAGTCGCCAACACGATCGTCGACTTGATTGGTCGTGATGGTCCGCGTGATGCCATGGTCGATGTTGTCGCTGTTCGACTGCAGCGCTTCCGTGATGCTGGCGATAGAAAGGTTCGGACCGCGCTCGAACAGTTGATTGAAGCGGTCGAACTCAACTCCGGCGCCGAGCCCAGCGGGTCTGTACTTGCCCGGGCCGTTGACGACGCAAAAGAAGCGCTGACGCCGATCACCGATCGGCAGTGCCTCAACAACATAACCGATGCTTTCGTCGAAGACATTCTATCCTTGTCTTATGCAGAGGTGCTCGCTGAAGCCGCGGAGGACGGCATTGATATTGCGGCAGAAGCGGCTAGGGGACGGGAGATGCTGGCCCGCGTCGCTCGTCGCACGGTCGGCTAAGACCGGTGGATGCTGCCTGATGACAGCCATGGAGGAGAAACGGGTTGGCTTTTTGTGATGCGCTCAAGCCTGGGACCAGCGCTGCAGCCCAGTAACTCGCACTTACCAAGGCGGGGCGACGGGGTATCCGCGTTGATCGGCTTGGTCGTCGGCCGATTGCCTTTGAATTCCCTTATGCACTTACGAGGAAATTAAAATGTGGTTTACGCCAGATGAGGAAAGGCGACGTCGGGAAGAGGATGAACGTCGACGCCGTGATGAAGAGGACCGTCGGCGACGTCTGCGCGATGAGGAAGACCGTCGCCGTCGTGACGAGGAAGATCGCCGCCGTCGTGACGAGGAAGATCGCCGCCGCCGGAACGAAGAGGATCGTCAGCGCCGTCTGCGGGAGGAAGAAGAGCGTCGGCGCCGCGATGAAGAAGATCGTCGACGTCGCCAACGGGAAGCGGAGGAACAGCGCCGACGCGCAGATCACGACCGTTGGCGGCGTGATGAAGACGCCCGACAGCGCCGCGAACGTGAAGACCAGGCGCCGCCGCCGCCATTCATGGGCTTTTAGCCGTTGCAGGGGCGGCATTGCGGATGCCGACGAGAAATCCCCCCAGGCGGTTGGCGTCGCCGTCGGCGATCAGGCGATCACGGCAATCGTCGGCTCCGTCGCCGCCCTGGGGGGACACCCCTTCCCACACGCTCGGAAGTACTACTTATCGCGCCCTTGCCCCGCGGCCGGCGGACAGAGCCCCTCCGCCAGCGGTTCGGCGGATACCGCAACGCTGCCAAGACCCAAGCCGCCTTGGCTGAGTGGCATTTCTCCACGAACATATTCCGTTAAATCGGAATCGCCCATTGCAATTCCGTTATGGCACTATATGCTGGCGTCAGCGAGTTGTTCCGCTAAATCGCACTTGGAGGCTGGAGTTCCGCCATGTCGGAATCAGAAAGCGAGCGCAAACGCATTGGCGCCCAGTTGGCGGCGAGGCGCAAGGAGAAGAAATGGACGGTCAAGGACGTTGCGGCGCGCACTGGGCGGCAGCCGTCCCGTGTGACCGAGATGGAAAAGGGCCGGACGAACAGTACCCTGGACGCGCTGATCCAGGTCGGCGAAGTAATGGGGCTGCGCCTGCTGTACGTCCCCGAGGATCGCATGGCTGACGTCCTGATGTTGCTGGGGCAGCGCACTCCGACTTTGTCGCATGCGACCATGCCGCGCAGCGTCTTCGACGAAGTGTTTATCCCGGATCCGGAGGATGGCGACGATGAAGCGCCTGATCATTGAGCGTGCGGCGGTCCTCGGCATCTACCTAGCCCCGACGCCTGACGAAGAGGTCCGTGTCGGCTCGCTGGTGCGCGACGCCGGGGGCACCATCACATTCACAGCGGACGACAATTACCTCGCCCTGGGGCCGGCACGTCCCGTCCTGAGCATGGCCTGGCGCGGCGCTGACGAGGACGACACGATCCGCCGCCTGGTGGCGCGCGAGGACAAGGTCATGCGCAACGGCCTGCTGCCGCCCTACTTCTCGGGCCTCCTGCCCGAGGGCGCGCTGCGCGATCTGGTCGAGGCCGAGTTCGGCACGGGCGCCTTTGACGACTTCGACGTCCTGGCACGCTTGGGCGGCGACCTGCCGGGCGCCGGCGTGGCGCGCCTTGAGGCCGGGCAAGCTGGCGGGCCGCAGGTTGCGGCCGGAAAGGGAGCAAGGAAAACGCTCCCGGTTCCACCCGGTGGCGTAAAGTTCTCCCTGGCTGGAATCCAGTTGAAATTCACCGTCGTGGCGACCGACCGTGGCGTGACGGCGCCGGGGCGTGACCAGCACGGCGACATCATTCTCAAGCTGCCATCAGAACGGCATCCGGCGCTGGTGGAAGCGGAGCATGCCGGGCTGGCACTGGCGCGCGTCGTCGGTATCCGTGCCGCCGAGGCATTTCCGGTCGATATCGCCAATATCCAGGGCATCCCAGCCGAATATTTGCAGGGCGGGACGCGCGCTCTGGCGGTCCGTCGGTTCGATCGCGCACCCGGCGGACGCCGTATCCACACCGAGGACTACGCTCAGATCCTGGGCGCCATCGGCGACCGCAAATACACGATGGCCAACGAGGAAACGGTTTACAACATGGCGCGCCGCTTCACGGGCGACTGGAGCGGTATGCTTCTCGAAGCCGTCCGGCGCACGGTGGCCAACATCATGATCGGTAACGGCGATGCCCATCTCAAGAACTGGTCACTCATCCATCCCGCAGGCGGCCAACCGGAACTGACCCCGGCTTACGATATCGTGCCGACATTTTTGTACGGCGACAGGACGATGGCGCTGGCCTTCGGCGGCACAAAGGACGCCGCCCGAATCACTTTGCGTCGCTTCGAGCGGGCGGCCGGGCTGGTCAAGGTGTCGCCCGACTTGCTGGCCCGAGAAGCCAAGAAGACGGTTGAAGCCGCCTTGGACCTCTGGCCGGCAGCCATGCGCGATCTGCCTTTGCCGCAGGAGATGCAGGACCGCATCGTCGCGCGCTGGCGTGACCTCAGCCTCGTCCAGGAGGTGCGCCCGATCATCGTCCCAGGGGCCGGTCGCAGACCGACGTCCCTGTGACGGCAACGATGGCTGGTTCGGCCCCAGTGACCTCGCCGACCGCCACGACCTCACCGTCGGCCCCCATGAGACGCCATTCCCACTCGATGCCGATCTGCGCGACCATCGCCCTCCATCCGTCGGCGAACGCCGTCCGATAGCGAGGCGTGCCGTTGGGCGCCAGGTTTTCCCAGCCCATTAGGGCGATACGGTCGGTGTCAGTCAGCATCCCACTATTCTGCCACCTGCGCCCCGACAGCTTCGCGGCAGCCGCGTGGATATCTCTTCAAGGATTGAGGGCTCGTCAATCTACGCTGGCGATCCACTGGCTCTCTTGCGGCTCAAAAGAATTTCCAGCCCGAATAATTGACAAAATCTTCAGCTGGCGTAGCCTGTATTTCGCGGATTGATCTCGTTCGTACCGCTGGCAGCAAAGGTAAAGGCTGTGCCGAGAGATCGTTTTGAACCAAGTCTGTTGGACGCAACCCTATTCTTTTGGTGGCGCAACCAGCGGCAAGCCAGCACCCGTATTTCTGAGTTGCGCGATCGGAAGGATAGACCATGCGTATTCCCATTTCTGTCTCCGACCTGCAGCAAGGTCGGCTGACCAAGATCTCCCGAATCCTGGCGAAGCGGTGGCCTGCGGGCACACTTTCCCTTATGCAGGCGCAGAACACTCTTGCCGGTTTACTGGGCTATCGGGATCTTCACGACCTCCAGTCCAATGCCGAAGCTGACATCTCTGCGCCAGGCGCGGAGGGATTGACCCGCGCTGACGTCGTTGATGCTGTGGCCTGGCGGCTGTCCCGTCGGCATCACTTGCCTTTGGGGACGGCGCAAGAATTCGCAGTTCAGCTTCACCTGCAATCGCTCGATATCGATGCGCTGACTGCTGAGGCGGCGACAGAGCGTGTTATGGCCAATTGGCGACATGATGGACGACTGCTTGTGCTCGATGAGTTCCACCAGTACGTCAATCCGTATTGGAATCCCAAAACCCCGCAACTCCTTGATGCCAATATCCCAGGGTTCCGATTCGCCGTCCTGGCGGATCGCCGGATGTTTCTTTGGAATAGGCTGGATCACCTGATGCGCCATCTCCCGGCGTCGTTTGTCGATGATCTCAGCCAGGAAGTTGCTTATGGCAGCTTATCGACAGGGAAAGCTGAGGAAGCCTTCTACACGACGGAATTGTTCCCTGCCGCGTGCCTTCCCGTCAGTCAGGCGGTGAAGGAGTCTGAAATCCTCCCGGACGGCTTCGAGATCGTTTGGCTGTTCAACGGCGGCAGCCGGTGCCTTGGCCGGGTGCTGTTCAACAAGACGTTGGGTGGAATCATCCCAGTCATTTTCGATCCGTCCGACGATTCAATCTTCGAGGCAGTTGCGGCGCTGCTTTGTGGCGATACGGTACCACTACCGGCGCACCAGATCAGAGGAGCTGGCCGGCACGTTTTCCGGTTGCACTGGGGGAGGGGCTACGACCTGGCACGCGACGTCGGCACGCTCGGCAGGAAGTCCTCGGATGGGCGGCCATCAAAAAAGCGCGACCTCGCGCGGCTTGACGGAGAAATCCGTTATGGGCTGGTCGACGGTCGGCCCGTATTGAAAGGGGCAACGTTCGTCGAACGCGAACAGGTCTACCTGCGGGTTCAGTCCTGGCTTGGGCCGGATGACATCCCAACGTGCTTGCGCTCGCCGTGGGACGTCAAGCCCGGGTCCGCTTTATTGGAACGGCGGAATTCCAACGAGGTGATCTTGCCGGCCGCGTGCGTCTTCTTTTTGCTCGCTCGAGATAAGATGGCCGCAATGGTGCGCGACGCCTCCGTCGCCCTGACGGCCGATGTCGACCGGTTGTTGGCGAGCATCCGCTCCCTGACGACTCCCAGCGCCTTTTCCGCGTATAGCCAGAAGGTCGTCGACTGGGCGTTGCCATTACGCGTTGAAGACCAGACAGAGGATGACCCGGACCTGGTTGATGAGCGCGACCGCGCTATCGAGGCGCTGAAGTGGCGTGGCCGGGCCTTGCACCAACTGATCCCAGCCTTGGATGTATTCGATGCCGCAGCTCTCGGCATGGTTCTGCTGGATGCGGAGGGTGAATATCCTGGCAGCGATGGGGCCGACTTGGTCTATCCGCCGAAAGCCGACGATATCGTCGGGATCGTCACGTTCCTGGCCGGCATGGTTCTTCACGCAGCCTGCTGCGCATCTGGTGGTCGCGCGCCGGAGGCCTCGCTTCTGCCCGGTTCCGTCATTCTAGGCGTTGACCTGCTGCTGAAAGGCCATGTGGAGCCTGCTGATCTGGCAGCATCTATCCAACAGATCAGTGTTTTCCGCCGGGCTCTGTCCACCCAGGAGGACTTCTTGAAGGGCATTGAGGCCTGGCGGTCCCACGATGATCGTATGATCGCGCTCCGCTCGGAAGGTCGCTTCCTTTATGTTGGTTCGCCGGTTGATCGCGTGCGACCGAAGAGTTTTGCCGAACTGTCGACCGATATGTTGTCGCGGTTTCGAAAATCCGGTTCGGCAGTTGTAACCCAAGATACGGCCATCGTTTCGGCGAAGGGAGCGGCGCCTAAAGAGCACATGATCGCTCGGTCGAGGGACCTGGATTAGTGCTGCTTTTGTGCCTTATTCGGCAGTTCTTCCACGATATCCATCTGATAGCCTTGGCGTTTCAGGTCCGCTCGCCATCCGTTAAGGCTTGGAGCAGCCAATGTCTCGTTCTTCGACTGCCGCAGGGCAGGTGATGCCAACATCCGGTGAGCCGGTTGCCATGAGGATCCTCACCGTGGCCGCGTTGAACGAGACGTTCGCTCAGATCGCCGCGAACGTTGTTCGCCGGACAAAGGAATTGGAGTGGCTAATTCAGTTGGAGGGCGACATCGGCGATCTCGGCGCAAAGAAAGGAAGCTGGCATTACGACGTTCCTCTGTCCGATCCTCGTACCGGTGCAGCCGTTCTCTGCAATGTTCCCGCCGACCTTGTTGCTGGGCATGACGTTCGTGAAGGCCATCACGTCAGGGTGGTCGGCCGCGCTGACGCGAACTGTTTCCGGGATGTCGCGCGATTTCGATTGACCATAATTGATCTTGCGACCGTAAGCGCTCCGGAGGAGCAGGAAGTCGAGAGATCGACATTGGCCGCATTGAAACAGCTTTCCAATGGCCGACGGTCGTTCCCTTCGACGACTCCGATCTCGGTCACGATCATCGGTCCGTCGGGTTCACGCGCCAAGGGCGGGATCGATATGGCACAGGTTCTCAGCCGGGATGAGGCGTCTGTCATGGTCGACCAGGTGGATGTCCGCATGGGTGATCCGGTTGCCATGGCCAACGTCATTCGCGAGACACGCAGCGATGTCCTCGCTCTCGTCCGAGGAGGCGGGGACACCAAGGAATTCAGCGTTTTTGACAATCTGGCCGTTATCGAGGCGCTCTCCCTGTATCCCGGCTATCGGGTCATTGGGCTCGGCCACGAAGGGGATCGCACCTTGGCCGAGTTGTTTGTGGACCATGCTGCGATCACGCCGTCCGACGCCGGGCACCACGTGCTTTCACGGATCCGGGAAAACGAGGAAGCCGCTGCTGCGGCTCGCCGGACTTCTATCGCTCAGAAGACCGCGGACGAAATGCGCGAGCGCGCTGCCATCGCGGAAACGAAGCTCACCGAAACCGAAGGACGTGCGAAGTCCGTCGAGGACCGGTTCAAGGACATGTCGCAAAAAGTACAGTTTGGTTGGTCATGGTTATTGTTGGCCGCTTTGGCAGGGTTGGGGGTCGGGTATTTCGTTCGTTAACAGCGCATTGCGCAGTTGCTGTTGCGACTAAGGAAACTTTGGATCAAGGGGATGATCAGTGGGCCAAGCGAAGAGACGGGGCAGCTATGCCGAGAGGGTCAAGCGAGCCTTGGGAAGTAAAGCCTGTATGCCCGACGATATGCTGTATCTCGAAGGGGAAGGCGCCAACACGCCGGCGGCCGGCGTGGCTGTTGCTCAACGGAACGTGACAGAATGAACGTCGCTGTGTCCCGCGCCAAGGATTGTTTCGTGGTGATTGGCGATATGCGCCTATTCCGGCGTGATCGACGAAGTGTTCCTTCGTCATTATTGGCCAAATATCTGTTCTCGGAGCCGGAAAGCGAGATTGTCGACGTAGGCGGCAACCACACCCTCCCGCAGCATGATCTTGTGAATGGGAACCTTATCTCAACCCCTGATTGACATCGCGCGGCGTCGACCCGCAGAACTGCTCGGCGGGCATCTGTGTGCAGCAGCCGTCATTTTTGTGAAGCGATGATTAAATGAGTTATAGCCATGAAACCACGACATAAAAAGCGCCTTGTATGCGGAGCCCTGCGTCTCCCGACACGCCGGGAGCGCCGCTTGATATTGATGTGTTTCCTCGGTGACGCTTTTTCGACGTTGTTCCATTGTGCGGGGTATATTACGACCGTTCAAAATGATGTGATTATCTATGGTAGCTACGGCGCATTATTCATTGGCCTTGTGTGGATGCATTGCACGGAAATTGTCCAGCGGGAGGGGAAAGCAACCTGGGGCGATGTGTTGGATGAACTGCGCATCCTTGGCAGGATGAGCCTATTATCGTGCAGCATGGTAGGAGCGCTGGTTTTCGTTGTTACGATGTTGCCGGCGGCAGGGTCGCCACAATTTCGGTTATGGCTTGGCGAATTTCTAGAGAATGCCGACGCAAAATTCAAAGAAACGCAAAGCCAACACGAACTCTTGCTGGCGCGCCGGCGGGCCAGGCGACCGACTGAGAATTGGGATGGGCCGTGACTTTCAAGAAAAGAACGTCCCGCCTGTGGGTGAAGGGGGTGACCACAATCGGGCTCGCTTCTCGATCTTGATCGCGCGGTATTTCTTTCCATTACGGGCGATTTGAAAAGGACTGGCCAGAAATTTTGTTTCCCATTGGCTCAACACGTACACATTGGAGAACAACACCATGAAGAAGCTACTCTTGGTCACCGCGCTGGTGGCATGTGCCTTTGGTCCGGCCAACGCCGGAGAACCCGAACAGAAAACGGTGTTCTGGGATGCCTACAGCGCGATTTCGATGGGAAGCCTCAAGGGCTTTGTTACGGCGGCCGATATCGTGGCTCAGCATAAAGCGGAAGCCAACCGACCGGGCGACCAGTGGCGGACAGAGCGGCTCGCGATGAGTGCGGCCTGTGCCTGGCCAGTCCACGATCCGGCGTTCGGCGATCACCAGGACGCCATGAATGGCGGGTTCTTCAAGAATGATGGGCTGTCCGCCGCGGATGTTCTGACCGCTTGTCATAATTTGAACCTCTTCTGATCCCGCCCGAGGCAGCGACCTACGCCTGATAATTGTTCTTGTCAGGCGTAGCGTTTGGGGCCACAGTAGGGGAACAGACACGGAACGAACGCCCCGTATCACCGCCCGACGGGACGCGACTGTCCGACCGATGCAACGACTGGAGGTGCACACCCATGACCGACTCCCACGACGCCGCGCCGGCGAGCCGCCGGCCGCTGCCCGTCGCGGTCCGCCTCCCGTTGGCCGTCGGCCTGCTAGGGGTACTGGCCATCCTGGTCCACTTCCACATCGGCTTCCGCTTGCTGGACGGGCTGCAGGGCACCACCCTGGTTTATGGGTTCTTGGCCTACGGCGCCGTCTTCCTGCTGTGGCCGCGCCGGCTGACGGCGCGGGTCGTCCCGCCGGCCTTGTTCGGCCGTGTGCGAACCGCCGCGCTGACAACGCTGTGCACCGGGCTCTGGCTGTGGGTGCTGGTCTTTAAGGGAAGCACATTCCCCGCCCAGGCAAATCTGTGGTTTGGCTGGGCTGTTGCCATTGTCTTGGTGGTCGCCACGATCATCCAGGGACGCGGGCTGGTGCGCGATCTGCCTCGGGCGCGGCGCGGCGACACCCTCCCAACGGAGGTGACGCCGCCGGGATGGCTGGTCCTCCTCGCCGCCGTCCTGACGCCGGCGGCGGCAAAGGTCGGAAAACTGGTGCGGCCGCTGGCTTTCCCGCTGGCGCTGATCGCCGTCGTGGTCCTCCCGGGGATCCGTTTCCTCGAACCGGGCGCGACGATCGGCACGGATGACCGCTGCTTCCTGATCGAACGCGATGGCGCCTACCTGACCGGCGTCGCCTTCAAGCGTTTCCCGCACCCGCTCTTCCTGCACGCCCTGCCGGCGGAAGACCACACCTCGCCTTTCTATGCCCCGCCGGTCCACGAATGCCCGCCAGCGATCGCCGTGCCGGTGCCGGTCGACGAGCCGCTGCCTCCTACAACGCCAACATCTCAAGTCCCTCGCGCCTGAGCATGGCGCCATTCATTTGCCCGAAAGGAAGCAGGTCATGACCGACACCGCATCTCAGGTCGCAACGATGGCCGGACAAAGCGCTGCCCCCGAGACGGAACGGCCGGCGGGTCGAAGGCTGCGGGTATTCGCCATTGTGCTGGCGCTGATCGGCCTGGGCGTCACGGGGTGGCACATTGCGAGGGTGGTCATGCTCCCCTCGCACGTGTTTGCTTCGGTCTTGGGAAGCGTCTGGACGCCCTCGGTGCAAATCGGGTTCCGCATGGCACCGTCCGGCGATGCCGTCGAGGCGGTTTTCGCACCGATTGATGCCCCCAATCCAGGTTTCGTGGCTGTCCGCTATCCGATGCCCGCCTCCATTGACGGCGCCAAGGCGGTTCGCGATCGGGTATACGCGGCTGCCAAGACCATCAATCTGGTCCTCGCTGACTTCCCGGCCGGCAGCTGCAGCCGGATTGCCGACCCCTGCCGCCCGCTGGCGGCCGGCGACTGGGATCCTGCCGACCTATTTATGGCGGCGGTCGGTGGCCTGCTGCGGATGTACGTCGGCGGGATCGCAATTCCTGGACTGATGCTGGCCTTCGGCGCTTTGGCGGCGTTGTTCGGTATATCGCGTCGTGCCGTCCTAACCGGCGTCGGCGCGATGGCGTTCAGTACGATCGCGGCGCTGGGATCGGAATTTGCCTTCGCGACCTTCTACGGCTGGCCATTGTGAGGCAACGCCCAATGATGAAACTGTTTCTGCGCCGCATCAATTGTGCCCTATTATTTGCCGTGGCCTGCGGGATTTCGCTCCTGCCTGGGATTTTGGCCATTCGAGATTTGGCTGGCTGGCAAGCCGTGGTAATCACGGTCGCCAGCGTCATATCTCTCTTGCTGGCCATCGTGATGCCGAAGCCTATCAGTTGGCTCGGCTCAGTCGGTTATCCTTTCCTAGCCTGGGGAACGGCCACGCTTCTCGCGAATGCCAACGGTGCAACCTGGTTTATGGCCATGACGGTTTCAGTGATTGGAACCGTGTTTGCCCGTCACAGGGCTGTCGCCTTGGCCTGGGCGGTGTCTGGAAAAGAGAGGCCAAAGGATCTGGAATGGGCGAAGGCAATGTCCGAGTTCCGGCGAGAGTGGGGCGACCTCGACCATAAAGTGATCGCAGCTTTATTGACCAAAGCGCTGGCCTCATTCGCGCTGGCCGTGGTGAATGTGATGGCTCTATGGGTGATGCTGGGCGGGGCCCCATTTGTTGCGGAGTCCAACGAGGTAAAACTCGGAGTGTTGTTCTTTGTTCTCGCCGAAGGACTGCTTTGGCTCGGAATCAAGGTCGCAAAAGCCGTCCGGGCGCGCAGAAATGACTGATCGTACCCTGGACACTATTCCGCCAATTTTTCCGTCGGCAACCGAAGAGTCGGCGCAGTTTTGGAACGCCGGGCGAAACGATGGACTCTGCCGGCGACACCCCCTAGTGGTCCCCCTCAAAACTGCCCGGGGCCGATGATGAAGCGCTTTCCCAACCTACCGCTTCGCTTGCTGTCCTGGTTCATGGGTCTTGCCGTGCTCGCCTGCGGTCTACGCCTGTGGCTGGCTTGGGCGGGCGACGTCGCCGCCCCGGGGGCCGGCGGAGCCCTGCCCTGGATGAAGGACCTGGCCACCGCCGCGGCCTGCCTGTCGGCCGGCGGCGGCGGACTGCTCCCGTTCTTCAGCCGGCGCTGGTGGATTTTCACTTCGCTCTGGCAGGTGCCGCTCGGCATGGCGCTTGAATTCGGCCCGAGATTGGCCCTGCCGCTGCTGGCCGACTCGGCCACAGGCGAAAACACGCGGGCGATCCTCCTGTCGCTGTTGCGAGTGATGCCGTTCCCGCCGATGGGCAGCCTCGACGATCTCACTCGGGCGACCACCCTGGTCATCGCCAGCGCGATGGTCGGCACCGTTGGCGGTGTTGTCGCCCGGATGGTCGCCCTGCGCCAGTTCACCTGGGGCAACGCACCGCCCAGCGGTGGTGTTAAGCTCTTCACCCCTGCGTCGCCTCGCCGCACCGACCGGAGCGATCGGTGATGGCGGATTTTCCGAAGATCTTGAAACGCATTGTCCGGTCACCTCTCTTGGACGATGCCAGGTGGAGGCGCATGTCGCACGATGAAGTCGCGGCGGTGCTGCGCGGCCAAATGCGATTTGAGGAGGCCGGTGAACCCTGCGAGCGGCCACGCGACCATCTCGAACTCGAAGAGGATGTCGACCAGCCACCGGATATCGTCCATTGAAGAGCATCGAGAATGAAAGCCGCCGGCGCGGCGGTCAACACGGGACGAAAGGGCCGCTGGGTCTATGAACTGGCTGTTTCAACGATCCGACATTTCGAATTTCGAGGTTATCGCCCTGTTGGTCCTTGCGTTCGGACCTTACGTGCTCCGATGCCTAAGTGTAACGGCTTGCGATGAGATCCTCCGCGCTCGCCAAGAACCTTGCGGCCAGAAAAATATCGCGGGTCGATCTTGCCGAGGTGGTGTTTAGTCCGGTGCCCTATCTCACGGGCCTGCTGCCCCTCGGCCTCATTGCGGAACTCTGCGCGGCCATTTGGTTTTGAAACCAATTTACGGCGGCACTAATTGCCATAGTCGTCCCCGTCGTTGTGGTCGTCGTGCTTCTCATTACATCGCTGCTCCTCCTTACCACCGGAAAACGTTAGGACCCTGTACGCGCAATGAGGAAAAAACATCTTGATATGGTTGACGCCGTGCATGCCGAGTTCGACCAGATGAAAGCCAGTCTGCCGGATGAACTCATTGACGGCGCCGGCTTGGTCCATCCCATCGCCTGCGGCCGCGGCTGCCATGCCTGCTGCCTTATCGAGGTCGCGGTCACCGCCAGCGAGATCCTGCGCATCAAGGCATTCGTCGAGAACCTCCCGCGCAACGCCTCCGAAAAGATCAAGACGCGGGTGCGGCACGCCCGCCGTGCCATCGGCGACAAGACCGGTCTCGACCGCAAGACGAGCGGTGTGATGTGCCCGCTGCTCGCCGACGGCGTGTGTACTATCTACCTGGTGCGGCCGCTGACGTGTCGAGCTTGGGTGTCGGCCGACGCGGAGCGTTGTGACCATGACGCAAACGAACCGCTCGCCGGAACAAAGGTCATGTATTCGACTACCTTGAAGGGCTACAGCGAAGACCTGTTCCGCCAAATCGTCACGAGCGAACGTCGGGAAAATACGGTTGGTGGGTCCTACGAATTGATCCGCGCGCTCCATATTGGGTGGCAGGACGATCAGTTCACCGTCGGGTTCTACGGCGGAAAACCGGTATTGGCGAAGGCGCGGTTCGTTCCCTTCGATTGGGATGCAAACTGATGCCAGAAATCAGGAATTTGGGCTCGTGCCTTGCAAAAAGCCCGTCCACCACGGAGGACCAAATCCATGCACCACCTCCGCTTCATCACGGCGCTTGTTGCCATCTGCCTGAAGTGCTACAGCCCTCCCGTAATGGTCGACCGGCACGATCGTGCGGGCAGAGCTATCCGCGGATGTTGCGAGTGATGCCGTTCCCGCCGATGGGCAGCCTCGAAGATCTCACTCGGACGACCACCCTGGTCATCGCCTGCGCGATGGTCGGCACCGTCGGCGGTGTGCACTGCCCACTGCCAATGGCGGCAATGGAATCTATCCGGTGCGCCTCTTGGTGTGCCGCGCCTGGGTATCAACCGATCGTACGTTCTGGCAGGCCGACGCCACGAGTGCCCTCGCCAGATGGGAACTCGACTCCCTCACAAGGATATCTCTGAATGACCGGCACATCGACTCCAACCTGTAACGATCCGATTCATCGGATGATGGACTTGTCTGTTGCAGTAATGAGAAAGATGAACACCCCCAAGGGGCGTGTAGTCGACGCAATTACCCTGGTTATCACCGGCGCCCTCGACGACGGCCTCTCGCCTGAACAAATTCGCGCCGTGATCAGGGATTGTGCGGGAAAGATCGACCGTGAAGAATTGCGCGACAATCGCGATGGTTTGCTAGAAGACGAGGTGAGACTGGCCGCACTCCTGCGCTACTTTCGCCCAGTGCCGCAGCCAGAATGAATATGAGTAATGCTCTTCCCTCGGCTATCGCTACGCCGGAACCTGATGCAAAACCGGCCGAGGTTAAGCGTTGGTTCGAAGCGTCAGTCGACGTCGCTGTGCCCGCCTACGATGGCACGCTGAACACCGCCCGCAAGGCGGCCGAGGCGTTCGGCCGCAAAGCAAAATCCGCCAATACCCGGCGTGCCTACCGGGCTGGCGTGCGCGCCTTCTGCGCCTGGTGCGAGCGCCAAGGCTGCCAGGCGCTGCCGGCGGCGCCGGAGGATGTCGCCGCCTTCCTGGCCGAAGAGCGCCAGTTGGGGCGAACGGTCGCCACCATTGATCTTCGGCGAGCGGCCATCCGCTACCTGCATTGGCTGGCCGGAGTCGAGCTGCCGACCGGCCAGGTGGTGGTGGCGCTGACGGTGTCCGGTATCCGCCACGACGCCGCCGAGGCGGGCGAGCGGCCGGCCAAGAAACTGGCAGCCACAGTGGCCATCATCCAGGAGATCGTCGACGCGATCCCCAGCGATCTAACCGGGCTCCGCGACCGGGCGCTGATCCTGGTGGGGTTCGTCGGGGCGCTCCGCAGTGCCGAGCTCGCCAAGATCCGCGCCGAGCACCTGACGGCGCGCGAGCGCGGGCTGGAACTCTTCCTGCCGCTGTCCAAGGGCGACCGGCAGGCCAAAGGGGTCACCGTTCCGCTGCCCTTCGGCAAGACCGTTCTTTGCCCGGTGCGGGCATTGCGCGCTTGGCAGGAGGCTGCTGGAATCACCGAAGGGCCGGTATTTCGCCGGATCTGGCGCTCGGAAGCGCCGAAAACCAATCCCGGCGGACCGGCCCATTTCGTGGTCGGCACCGAGGCCATGGACGGCGGCACGGTGCGGCGGATCGTCAAACGTCGCGGCGAAGCCGTCGGCATCGATCCGGAGACCCTTGGCAGCCACAGCCTGAAGCGGGGAGCTATGACGACGGGAATGGAGAACCATGCCCAGCCGGCGCGGCTGAAGCGGCTCGGTCGGCACAAATCCTACGCCGTGATGGACGAGTACCTGGAGTTCGGCGATCTATTCGAGAGCCACCCGCTGAACGGCCTGATTTGAAGCTGCGACCACAGGACCGGTAATCTGGTAGGGAGTCGAGAGACGCCAGTCTCCTGGGCAGACATGGCCAAACGCCACTCGCGAGAATGAACCCGCGATTGACACCTCTTGCTGCATTGTGGCGTAATACCGACATCGGTTTTGGACCCTCGCCGCCCACACCGGCGAAGCCTCAGCGCACCAATTATCGTCTCTGGAAATGTGTTTCCCGGCACTCAAGAACAGCCAGCGCCGGGGTTTTGCGCAGGATCAAGCTCGATACGCTGATTGGCCCGAAAGGGCACCGGTTGCGCGACCTGATCGTGGCGATGATCGTCGCCCGGGTCGTCACAGCCCGGGATCGAAGCTGGCCACCGCCAAGGCGCTCGATCCCCGAACCGGCTCCTTGAGCTTGGCCGAGGTCATGGGGCTCGGTGAGGTCGATGAGGACGAGCTTTACACCGCCCTCGACTGGCTGATCGAGCGTCAACCGGCCATCGAGACGGCCTTGGCCAAGCGCCATCTTCAGGATGGCACGCTGGTGCTGTACGACGTCAGTTCCAGCTATGTGACCGGCCGTTGCTGCGATCTCGCCCGGATCGGGTACAGCCGGAACGGCAAGAGGGGCACCCTGCAGATCGTTTATGGGGTGTTGTGCAACGCCGAGGGGTGCCCGGTGGCCGTCGAAGTGTTCGAAGGCCATACCGCGGATCCCAAGACCTTGGGCGCCCAGATCACCAAGCTTAAGGACCGCTTCGGCCTGACCAGGGTCATCCTGGTCGGCGATCGTGGCATGATCACCGAGGCGCGGATCCGTGAGGAGATCGCTCCGGCCGGGCTGGATTGGATCACCGCCTTGCGGGCTCCCGCGATCAAGGGCCTGGTGGACGGAGGAGCGCTCCAACTCTCGTTGTTCGATGACCGCGACATGGCCGCCATCACGTCGCCCGAGTTCCCCGGCGAGCGCCTGGTCGTTTGCAAGAATCACGCTCTGGCGGCCGAACGCCACCGCAAGCGCGAGGATTTGCTGGCCGCCACGGAGCGCAATCTCCGGCGCATCCAGGCCAAAACCGCCAAGCCAAAGAGCCCGCTACAAGGGGCTGCCGCGATCGGCATCGAGGTCGGCGCCGTGCTTGATCATCACAAGATGGGTAAGCATTTTGACGTCACCATCACCGAGACCAGCCTCACCTTCGTCCGCCGGCAGGCCGACATTGAGGCTGAGGCGGCCCTCGACGGCCTCTATGCCGTGCGTACCAATCTGGCCCCCGAGGTTCTCGACGACAGCGCCACCGTGCGCGCCTACAAAAGTCTGTCCCGGGTGGAACGGGCCTTTCGCTGCCTGAAGACCGTCGATCTGCACGTCCGTCCAATCCATCACTGGCTTGCCGGCCGGGTCAAGGCGCATGTCTTCCTCTGCATGCTCGCCTACCATGTCGAGTGGCACATGCGTCAATTGCTGGCGCCCATGCTCTATCACGACGACGACAAGGACGCTGCCGAGGCCATGCGCAACAGCGTCGTCGCCAAGGCCGAACGGTCACCGTCAGCCCGGGCCAAGGAGACCACCGGCGTTACGCCAGACGCTCTCTCGGTCCACAGCTTCCGCTCCCTACTGGCCGATCTCGCAACCCTGGCCCTCAACCGCGTGGTGACACCCCTCGACGAACAGTACGAATTTACCGTCTTCACCAAACCCACGGACGTCCAGGCAAAGGCCTTTCACCTGCTCGGTATCGAACCGGAACGTACCCAGTAAATCCAGCGCCCAGAAAATAAGGCGTTATCAATCAGTTATTCGGCGCGATAATAGGAAATTGGGGTTAATCGCCGATTTTCTTGCCTCAGGCAAGGCGATCGGCCGCACGACCTTCACGGGGTATGTCCATGGCGGGGAGGATGAGGCCGAGATGTATCTCAGCTGGAATCAGGACGCCTGGCGAGGCACTGATGGCGCAATTGACTGGGTGCGGTCATATCTCACAGAAAAGCTGCGGGGAACGGCGCTCAGCCGCCAGGAAGTGGAATGGGTCGAGCGGGTGCGGGTTCGGCGGGCGCGAAGTGATGAGAGGAAGATCGGCAGCGCCTGAGGACGGGGGTGTACCCGGATGGTGACGGGTGTCCCCCGCGCCCGGTGGTCGTACCCTCGGCCACGCGGCCGATAAGACGGCCTTATCGGACCGGTGGCCACCGGGTGGCGGGGACACCCATGGTGACCACCACCCGAGCCACGGAAAGAGTGATGCGTGGTGGTATCTCGACGGCGGCGTCGCGGGAGTGCCGGCCCAGCTTTCATCTTGGCCTTCGCGACGCCGAACGACTTCAGCCGGGGAAAATCGGCCCGGATGGGACGTACCACCTTCCCAACCGAACCCCGCCCCTGCCCGCACCGGGGCACACCCTCACTTTCGAAAATCCGGCATATTTTTCGAAAGTGACATGGCCTTTTCAGAGAGTTGCTCCGCACCTGCGCGTCGACGACTCTGTTGCTTGTCCAAGCGCCGCAATTGTCCCCGTTTTTGTCTTTTTTTGCCGGTTGATGGATCCACTCAATTGGCATTACTTTTGACATACCGGCTACGTCAGTTCAAAAAGCGCCGGCGGTTAAAAGATAAGAACATGCGGGACATTTGGTTGATCTGATGCATAGGTCAAAATTGCAGCTCTTTCATCTGACGCAGCAAGAACGTCGCTTTTTGAAAACTTATATTGGTGACCAAAACGACTATCCGCGTAACGCGAATAGAGCCCGTGTTATTATCTTAACCGAACGAAATTTCTCGATCAGCGAAATTGCCATCTCAGTTGGCATTGATGAGCGGACTGTCGACAAATATCAGCAGGAATTTCGGCTTTGTCGACTGGCTAGCTTGCCTCTGAATCAAGAACAAAAGGACGAGGCAATCGCGAAGAAAGCGGAAGAGCTTGCTCGTGATGGGGTGGCTTACAACGCCATCCCTGGCCTTTTGGCCATTAAGCGAGACGCCCTCCAAGTCGCGATCAGCCGCGCATATGCAAATAAATCCAAAGAGATCAAGGGAACGTCCCTCACGGGCTTGAGCGGTCGCTCGCTCCTCCGGCTGACTCTCAGCGGAATCCAGACCGCTGAGGCCCTGGCGGCGTTGAGCAAGGCCGATCTCGCCCTAATTCCCGGGCTCGGTGACTATTCGGTCCAGGAGATCGAGAATTTCCTGGCGGCCAAGGGGTTCACCTTTGCGATCCATGAAGCCTCAGTAACGCCAAAGGCCCCAAACTTTCCCGATGACCCAGCCGAACGGGACGCCACGATCTATGCCCGCTATATCGCTCTGAAGACTGAAGATGTGCCCGACAAGATCATCAGTCACCAGATCGGGATTACACTGGACCAACTCACGTCGTCGCTCCAACAACACCGTCGTCGGATGAATACGAATACGGAATTGTCCCATACCACTCTTGACGGATTGTCCGACAAGGTCCGCCGTTCTCTGGCGGCGGAAAACATCTCTTCCTTCGAAGATTTAACCCGGATCAGCGAGAAGGATCTGAAGAATGTCCCCAATTTGGGGGCCAAGGCGATCGCGGAGATCAAACAGGCGTTGACCGGGTGTGGTCTTTGTCTGGCCGAGCAGGCTGAAGATAGCCTGGCACCATTGAGCCATCGACTGCGCGCCACGTTGAGCGCTCACAACATAAAGACCCTTGCCGATTTAGCCTCTGTGCAGAGGAGCCAGCTCCAGAAAGAGTTCTGGCTTGGCGATAAGGCCGTCGAGGAACTCTCTGATTTCATGACCGCCAGGAATTTGCGATTCGCGGATGAATTGGTGCCTTTTAATCCGGAGCGCGATCCGATCCATTCTTTCCTGGCATCATTACTCTCTCCGGATTTCCGATGGCCAGATCCGACAGAATTGCCTCGTCGGGCGCTGCGGACCACGGCCGATGACAGGCACACCCTGCTTCAAATCTACCGCGATACACAGCAGGACGCCCAGCGCCGAAAAAAGGCCACCATCATCCTGGCTTCCGCCATTGGCTATCACAATGTCCAGATTGCCGAAGGTGTTCCCGCTCTCAGCAATTTCGTTGCAAAGGTTCGCCGGCGCTTCATGGTCAGTGGTATCGAAAGTCTGTCAGCTTAGGCGACCGTCGCTGCGGGCTGTTTAGCCGCTTCTCGCAAGATTTCTCGATGGCGCGGCCACGGCGTTCTGTCAAACTTGGCGCCGTCGATTTCTCGTCCTGCGAGCTTTTTGCTCATGTGTTGGCCTTCGCGCCATACGCCCCATTGCTTGAAAAAAAGGCGGCTGGCGTGCTCTTCGATCATCTCCTGCACCCATGCCGGGTCCAATGCCCAATCCGGATCGTTGGTGTTCGACGCGCCGCCCAGGATGATCGCTGCGGCGCCGGCAAACGAAATTCCGGACAGCGAGCTGGCGAGCGGCTCCGCCGACACCCATGCCCGACCGGTGTCGCCCCACCAGCTCGCAAGTTCATCCCATCGTCTCGTGTGCAGTCGATGGTCGACAGTTACCCCTGGCCAAATATTCGACGGAAGAGTGGCTCGCCAACTTGCTGGCGCGAGCTTCGAAATCAGATGCGGACGGTGCGTAAGAAGCAGCCACGTGAGGTTCGGGGTCGACTCCACCACCTCGATGAAATCGAGCCGAAGCGTTTGATCAACCTCCGCATCGAGCCAATCCCCGAGCGACATCGAAAACACAGCGAAGGGCAGCCCCGTTTTTTGCGCGAGGCGATTTAATCGCTCCATCCTGCCTCTGAACCCAGAAACAGGACGACGAGGTTGTTTGGCACCCCACCCAACCTTCAGACGACGTGCCGCGAAAGCCTTCGCATAGCAAATGGAGCAGCCTGACTTTGCTTCGGTAGCTGCCGGAATTTCAGAGCATCCGACCCAATGGTTGGCACTATAGTCCGACCATTCAATGCCTGTCATGCAGGCCGCTATCGATCGTGGGATGTTGTAGACTGGCTGGCCGGCGCTCATCGTGTTGCTACCGCTTCCCGGCCGGCACGCGTCAGCACGATCAATTCTTTTGTGGGTCTGTCGATCCAACCCAGTTGGGCGGCCATCGCTTCAGCTGCCGCTGATGGCGATCCAGGCGGTGCCACCGGCTGCCGGCCACCATCTTTCTTGGCCAGTTGATCGATAAAGTAGAGCGCGTCGGCTTTGGTCGCCGGTTTCGCGCTGTTGATTTTGCCACTTGGCTGTCGCTTCATTTTCGTTCCTTCATCAGCGATCAGCAGGCGGAAGCTCTACTCCGACGGATCTCCCTCGGTAGGCAAGGACATTCCTTCGGCTTTCAATCCGGCCTTCAGCAGCCGGCGAACAGCCTCGTTCTCGGTGCCGACCCGGTTCTGGAATCGCCAGTCGTTGATCACCTTGCGCAAGCTTGAGCCCAGGCTCAACTGCATCCGCTCATTTGTCAGTTTTTCCGCCATGCCTCCTCATAACGCATCGCAGAGACATGCTCAACGCTTGTAACTTACATATGTTGTGTGGCTTACACAAGTTCTGTAATGGAATTTGCGTCGAAATGCGCGAGATATTGCGCCTTAAAGTGTTGATGCTGGCCAGCTACGCTGCCTTGCAGGAAATCCGAAGAAGAGAGGTTTGCAATCATGAAGGCTCTATCTATCTGGCAGCCCCACGCGTCTTTGCTGGTGGTTCCCAACCCTGTTTCCGGGATTCCTTTTAAGCGCCATGAAACGCGTGGACGTCGGATGCCTGGACAATCTCACGGTTGGTATGAGCCGGTCTCACAAATCGGCCAACGCATAGCAATCCACGCCGCTAAAAGTTTGTCTGAACTGCGCTGGATTCGGGATGGCGGTGACGAGGATTTTTACCGCGCAATCCGGGCAATTGGCTATCCTGACCCAATGCAAATGCCGGTGGGCGCCATCGTCGGTACAGCCATTTTGAAACGGTGCCACCTCACCGAGAATTTGGTCGATCCAGGTCCCTTCGGCGACTTCTCACCGCGGCGCTGGGCATGGGAAATGGCAGACACCCAGCCATTGGCTACGCCGATCCCGTGTGTCGGACGGCAAGGCTTCTTCGACATCCCCGACAGTCTTCTCCTGGCAGCAGCCGCATAGAAGCGAGCAAGCCCCTCCTCCTCAAATCAGAAGGCTCAGGGGATAACAGCCATGGTAACGGCCAGGCAAAATTTTCGATCAAAAGAGCAAAGCTACTCTGGGGCTCAACCCGCTCCCGGAGAAGCCCCCGATATGATGATCGATCTCTTCGCTGATCCTCGCGCCACCGCGATCGACGAACTTCACGCCGCAACGGCGATCTATACCTGTAGCGACATCGTGGATGATCTTCTTGGCCGTCTCCTCTGGCCATTCGGCGATCGGGTTTTGGTCGACCCGAGCTGCGGCGATGGGATGTTCCTCTGCCGCGCTCTTGTTCGCCTGCTGGAGGCGGAGCCCGAAATCTGTTCGGGCAGAATTCTTGCACTGATGACGGGTTGGGAAGTTCATCCGCATGCCTCTCACTCAGCTCGCGTCCGGATCGGTGAGGTTTTGGTCGATTACGGTTGGAACATGGAGGACGCCCGTGACTGCGCAGGCCAAATGATCCGAAATGCCGATTTTCTCACCGCGGGGCCGGATATGCCAATCTACGATGTGATCGCGGGAAATCCGCCCTACCTCATTTGGTCTCGCGTGCCTGCCCTTCTGAGAGAGGAATATTCGGCTGTCGTGCCGCGGCACGCGCAGGCCGACCTGCTGCACTCGTTCCTCGATCGATGCTCGTGCTGCTTGAATGTTGGGGGTGAAATTGCCCTGGTCACCTCCGACAGGTGGTTGTTCAATCTGAATAGCCAGAAGCTGCGAGAGGCTCTCGGCCAGCGCGACTTTGGTCTCGCGCATGTCGAGCGCTTGGACCCGCGAACAGCATTCTATAGACCGAAAAATCGAAAGGCCGGGCAGCCGCCAAGGATCCATCCGGTTAGTGTTGTGCTCAGAAAATCGGATGCCGATCTCCGTCGCTTGAGCGTCTCTGCCATCTACCCGGACGCACCTGATTTTGATGCATCGAAATCTGGCCCAACCCTCGAAGCGGTGGCCGACGTGCAGCTCGCCCCGTGGCTCGGGGGTAAAGGCATCTTTGTGGTCGATAAGATCGTTGCGGACGCTTTGCCTGGTGACCGTCTCGTGCCGGCTATCGACACGTCGGATGTCGTCGATGGCATTCTTCAGTCGCCAACGCGGTACGCAATCCTCACCTACCCCGGCGAGGAACCTCCAGAGGCCATCCGTCGGCATCTGGAGTTGACCATGGTCAGGATGTCGAATCGTGGGCTTCAGGCGCCCAAGTGGCAGCCGCCGGAGTCCTTCCACGCGCTGGATCTGTCACAGCCTCGCTTGATGGTGCCTCGGATCACTCGGAGCCTGCGCCCAATTCGCGTGCCGGCCGGTGTTCTCCCTTACGATCACAACCTGACCATCGTCCAAGGTAAGGCCTTGGACCTCGATCAAATCGAGGATTTATTGTTGTCTCCGGAAGCTGCGGAATGGTTCGAGATCTGCACCCCGCGACTGGAGAACGGTTTCAGGTCGCTGACCACCACCTTGCTCAAGTCACTGCCGGTGCCGGAGCGGTATTTGTCGGGCTTCAGCTTCAACACAGAACTCGCCGATATGGGCGTAATGATCCGGACTCACTGCTGACTGCGGCCGCGAACCGGCAGAACATCGGAAAGTTGGTGTCCCTCCGCGCCCGGTGGTCATACCCACGGCCACATTGGACCGGTGACCCCACCACCGGTTGGCGGGGGACCCCCCCCCGCGTGCTACAGCTTCTTCTGCATATTGGCTGCCGCATTGTTCAGCGAAAACGCCAGTCCGATGAAGACGAACGGGATGATCGCCGGCGAAAGATGCGTCGGGAAAGTCGAGATGGTCAGCAGCATAACCGGCGCCATGTAAATGCCTCGCTTGCTCCAGGTGTGAGCGCGCGGCGAGGCATAAGCGAAGCTGAATTTTCTGGCCTTCCAGCGGCAAATTCCGTCGACCCAGAAAGGAAGCGCAACCAAGAGACCAATCGGAGCCCAAGCGCTGATCCAAGCGCATCGAATGAAAAACTGCTGGACGGCGTTGAACATCACCGTGAGGCGCAATTTCCAGGACTGGTTCTTCAGGCTGGGGCCAAACCACTCTACAACGCGCCGGCGCACGCCGCTGTCCTCTATCGCCCCCTTATACCAAGCCATTCCTTTCGCTTCGATCTGTTCGTAGGCTTGGTCGCCAATTAGCAAGATGTGATCATTGTTTTCTGCAGATATCTGCTGCGCCATGTCCGTCGGCTGAAACAAGCAGAACACCATAAGCACCGTGAAACAGGCGAAGGCACCCTTGAAGAACCAGTTTAGCCCCTGCCCTCGCGAATCATTTCCCGCCATGATTCCCCTCCTACGCCGCCTGCTTGATTTCTTCGCGCTTGATGAAGGGTATCCGGCCCTTCACCACCTGGCCGCAGATGTTGCCGACGAATTCGCAGGTTGGCATCTTGCCGAACATCGCCGAGGGATAAAGCTCCGCAGGCTCCTGCATCAGACGCTCACCGAGGTTGGCGTCAAATTCTGTACTGCCAGCTTTTGACGAACTTCCTTGCGTGTTCATCACGTATTGGACTGTGGTCTCCGGAAGGTTGTCGGCCAGGTATTTTTGGGTCTCACCATCCCGCAGCCGGAGCGCAATCCAACTGTTTTCGTTGCCGAGAACCTGGGTCGCCATGTCTTTGTTGCCGAGCGCCGCAGCAAAGTCGGCGATGGTTTGGACGGCGATCGTTATTCGGAATTTCGCGCCGCCCGATTTATTCAGCAGTTGGATGAAGGGAATATGCTTCCCGACCTCGGCGCCCTCGTCGATATAGAGGTTTACCGGGTCGTCGATGGTTCCATAGTTGTAGCGCTGGCCTGACATGGTGGCGAGGTCGGAGAGGAACATCGCACCGATGCAGGACCCCACCATGGCGTCGGAGAGGCAGTCGAGCCCAAGGTACAGCACTTTGTTCTGAGCGATGATCTGACCGATGTTGATCATCTCCCGCTCGACGTCCGTGAAATACTCGGGTGACAGCAGTTGGGCCAACGGGCCACTGGTCAGCATATCGAGGATAGGCAGCAGGACCGCGATCATCTTGCCGAAATGCTCGTGCGGATGTTCCTTCTGGGAAATCAGGCCTTCGAGGTCGGTGTTTGGCTTGCTGGGCTGCACATGCTGCCGATAGAGGCCAATGACGATGTCACACTTGGACCTCTTCCCTCCCTTTGACTTGGCATTGGCCTGGTATGCGCCATCGCGCAAGGACGGGTAGCTTTCCAGTGCCGAGACGCAGTAGGCATCGAGCGCCTTCCAAGTCAGCTCCTCCAGCATTGCCGGGCTTTCGAGGGCTCGCCGGATTTCGATCAGTGATGGCTTGGTCCCGACCTGCAAGAGGCCGTTCACCACGGCATTCAGAGCGCGCTGAGAGAACGCGACGAACGAGTCGCCGCCGCTGCGGCTGCTGGGGATTAGGGAGGCAATACGTGATGCCAATTCGGTCACGCGGTTAAAGGTGCACAATGGGTCCAGGCGAGCTGACTTTTCCGGGAAGGCAGGATGGAACCACACAAACTGATCGGCGCGGCCGGCGGCGATGCAGGCGCGCTCCACGGCTGCCCGGAGATCTGGATCGCCCTTGGGATCGATCACGATGACGCATTCGCCGCGCTCGATCGCCTGCGCGATAGCCAAGCTCAAAAAGACACTTTTACCGGCTCGGGTGGTCCCCACAATGAGAAGGTGGCCGAAGAGATCTGGAAGGGGGATGAAGATGTCCTTTTCGTTTTTCTCTTCCTCAAGGCCGTGAACCCAGACCGCGCCCTTGGTTTCCCGGTACTTGCTCTGTTCGCCCTTGGGAAGCGGGCCAACGAGCTTGGTTTCGTCCATATTGTCCTGCACCTCTTTCATCAGTTGGCGATGGGTGCTGGACCATTCGAATCCTTTCCCGATCCACAGTTTTTTGGGATTTTTTCTCGCGATCTCGCGGACGTCGTCCAATTCGATTTCCGTTTCCTCTTTCAGGAAGCGCTTGCCGCGAGTAAGACGCCGCTTCTTTTGGAATACCTTCCAGCCTTGCCGGCCGCGCACCAGCGCGGTCAGAAAAAGTGCCGCTGCGGCACCAATCCGGATCTCCATCGGCAACGGATTCTCTTCCAGCAGCGCCAAGATCGCCAAGCCGGACGCAACCATGCCACCCGATGCCAGAAATTCGTAGGGCGGACGGAAAGGGTTTTCGTATTCAGCCTTCATGATTCCGGATCAACTCCAATTGATGGCCGTCTTTTGGAAGGGTACGGCGAACGAAAAATTCACTGTTCATCATGGCCTCGGTATAGGCACCGGGGGTCAGTCCCATGTTTTTGGCATACTGATTGAATTCGGCGGCCGAGAGTGTCAGGACACGGGCGCCTCTTTCGGCAAACAGCTTCAAGATGTCCTCTTCCACTCTATTTGGTTTGCTTCGATCCGTAGGGCCGAGCCCGACGAAGGTAATCAGAGGAACGAGTACCTCGGCCGGGCCTCGCCGCAGCGGAATCCAGCCTTGATCATCCGGTTCCCTAGCCGAGATCAAGTTGGCTTCAATCATGATTTGACGGCCTTTTTCGTAATCCTTGCCTTCGGGCCAGGCCGCCTTCAGGAAGTGCGGATACCGGAGGAAGCACCCCGATTCGGTCACCTTCACAAATTCATTTGCGTCGATCTGCGGATCCTTGATCGCACGCCAAAGCGGCATCGTCATCACGGGGTCAGCCATTATCAGATCGTCGATGTCTTCCTGGCAGACCTGTTCCTCCGATCCCGGCACATCGGATGCCAGAGCTTCCGACCCACCGCCATCACCGCCCTCTGCAGGCATCGCCTCCGGCGTCACTGCCTGTTCTGCGGCATCGCTGCCAACCGCCGACTGGGGCTGCTCTTCTTCTTTCACCAGCGCCGGGTCAAAGGCCCTGCCGCACTTACCGCACCGGCCGCTCTCAACGTCTTCGAGCACTTTGTTGCAGCCAGGGCACAAGTAGACCTTCTCCGCCGCGGCGCTGTCTTCGGTGGGTTCAGCAGCCGCCACTGTGCCACAGGCGGCGGGGGGTGCCGCGTTCTCTACTTCGCTTGATTGGGAAACCGAAGGCTCCGTCTGAGAAGGTGGAGCCGCCGCAGCCTTCGGCGAACTGCCCTCCTTCACTGGCACGGGCGTTTTGATGGGCTGGCCGGGCCGGAGGGGGACAACATTATTTGGCAGCAGCACCTTCGGTGCGGGTTTCTGCGGCGCAACCTTCGGCGCAGGTTTTGCCGGAGCACCCTTCGGCGTCGATGGACTTGCGGGCGCTGGCTGCTGCTGATTTGTCTGTCCACTCCCTGGTGACTTAGCCTCAATCACACTTGGCGGATGGCTATTTAAAATGCTGACGTCAGCCAGTTTCACGAAGGTCAACGGCTTTTTCATGTCGTCGACCAATAACTGAATCAGCACCTCGCTATCCGGCGACGGAACGATGATCCCGCGCTCCAATAATATGCTGAGTAGCACGTCCGGGTTTTGGGGAATACCCGGGACATTGTCTTCCCTAGTCTTCGCGATCATCTGAAAGGCCATCGCCGGCCAAACGAGATAAGCTGCGTCCGCCTTGTCGACACGAAGGTGCCACAGCGCTGATCCTCGAACGTTCCATCGCTGTGCGCCTTCGGTGATCAGGGCTCGAACCGCCTGGATCAGGTAGCGCTCCACGGGTACACCAATGCCAGGATCGATCATCGCACCCCGACGTTTCATGTCGGCACTTGTGCTTGCCATGTCGGCGGCGACAACGACATCGAGCAGTTTCCCTTCCACTGCCCCTGACACTGCGTCGAAAAAAGCGGCACGCAGGTCTTCTGGCTGCTCGCCGAGCCAAGTATCAAAATCGCCTTCGATGATCTTGTGCGTGGGGTCAGACCACATGCTTTTGTGACGACCTTTGCGGAATGGCTTCCAGCGCAGAAAATATCGCTCAGTCTGGATATCGCGCGCCCAGGCGAGTAGTGATTGTTTGTTTGGGTTCCATTCGCAGTGACCGCTTTCGGTGGTCACTGCGATGTCTGAACTCACCTTTCCAATATCGTGCAGTAGCCCAGCGACGCCGGCGAGAATCACCCAGGCGACTCCCCGTGCTTGCCGGCGTTCGGGGTACATACCGACGTCCCACACTTCACCATTGGCCCGGCGCGCTGCATAATGCGCAACCTCGAATCCGTGGCGAAGTAGGCCACCCGCTTCACGGTGATGATTATTTTCGCTAGCCGGCAGAAGGTGCACGAATTCCGTGTATTTCCTGATCACTGGCATGATCAGTCGCTCATATTCTCCGTTGCCCAATGCGATATCGCTGCGCAGCAGTCGCAGGATATCGGTCTGGTCGCGCAGCAGCCGATCGACCGAGGCGGCCGGCAGGCCCTTGGCAAAGGGCGGGCTTCGCGGAATTTCACCGAGTTTTTCATCGTCTGCAGCGATTCGCGCACGAGCCTTTTCTTCTCGTTTCCTCGGCCACCAACTCCACATTGCCGATGTGATCCCTGCTCTGATCTCGCTTTTTCGACTGAACCCGCTGAGGAGAGATCCCGCAGACAGCCGCCATTCCAGGAGGAAAATATAGCCAGGGGATGCCTTGCCAACTACGCCGGATTCTGCACGTTTTCGCGTTGTATTCCCCCTATATATTGATCGGCAAAAAGTCTCTTATTGCGGGAGAACACTGAACAATCGGGCGCTTCTAAAAATGCACTTCAGACTTCGGCAGGTTTGCTTCGGCGCATTAATTGGTATGATGGCTACAGGCATCGTTGGCTGTGCCGACGACGATCCGATGAACCAAGTCGCAACGGGTACTCCCCAGCCGATTCTGGCAGATGTTCCGACTGGCATGCTTGTGCCCGCCGACTATCGTCCGATGGCACGCCTGGTTCAGCTTCCACGGGCCGGGGCTGCCTATATCCAGCCAGATATTCAGCAGGTCGTTTCCACAGAGCCGCCTTTGGCGGTCAAGGTGTCCAGCACCCCATCGCCGGAAGGCGTAATTCCTTCATCTCCACCAGTTGGGACGACATCACTGCAGGCGCCACCTGCAGCCGAACAAAAGTTCCAAGTATTTTTCGACTTCGCAAAGGCCACGATCTCGGCTGCAGCGGAGCAGACATTAAGACAGGCCATGGTCAGCGCGCTGGCGTCCGACGTCACCACGATCTCCGTGACGGGCTACACCGATTCGGCCGGCACGGACCAATATAATTTGGCCTTGTCCGTGGAACGCGCCAAAGCGGTGCGGAATACCCTTATCAGATTGGGCATTCCTCCGGCCGAAATTGCAATCGCCGGCGAAGGCAAGACTCACCAACTCGTTCCCACAGCCGATGGCGTCCGCGAGCCACAAAACCGGCGTGTCTTGATCCTGCTGCACTGACATCCGCCACCATCATCGAACGAAGGAGACCTCAATGTCCCTTGAGAAACTGTCACGCTATCTGCCACTACTGCGGGTCTTCATGATGACTTCCATTTTCTACGGACTTTTCTTCTTGATCTCGTACAACGGCTGGACTTCCGTCCTTTTCGCCGGCTTTCTGTCTGCCGGCCTGGAGGCCAGGATCCGCAAGAGCCTCAAAGACTGGAAGCGGAGGGCTGAAGAATCCAATTGCCCGAGGTGGCGGATTCTGGTCAATGACGTCGAAGTCGGCACGATTTCGGACGCCGAATATGCCCAGCTTCAGCTCGCAGCGTTTCGAGATCGACGGTTCTACTTCCGTCAGGTCTGTAATCTCTTTGCGATAGCACGTCAGATTTTCAACTGGCTGGTCTACTTGGTCCCCGGCGCCGTGTTTTGGCTGGTCTTCCTCGGGTTCGTGTTCTGGCCTCGTGAATTCGCTGCAGCTCTTACGGAATTCGTTGCGACCGTCCAGGACAAGGGACTGGCGCCCTTTGCGAATTCAGCGCTCATCCAACTCTTTACGCTCTCCCTGGCAGGCACCGTTTTTTTCGAGTTTATGTTCGGTCAGAATAAATTTGGTTTCATGAACCATCATGCAGTCATAGTGGTCGACTCCATTCGCGAACGCCTCAAGGTGCCGGTCATCGGTACGATGACCTTTGAGCAAATGATTCCGGTTGGAGTCGCTATTTCGACCGATACCGCCGGCGCAGCGTGACCCCGAGTGTCATTTTCTCTGAGGCCGAGGGCTATATCGCCCTCGGCGCGACCCTATCCAGCCCCGACTGGAATAGCCCCTCTTCAGCCAGGCACATCGCCTGGCTTTCTTTTTTCAAAGTCGGCCCCGTTAAAATTGCGTACGCCGGACGACGGGGTATTGTTTTGACAGAAAATTCCGGGAGTAAGTCAATGCGCTACCTGCCCATCGTTCTTCTCGCCGCCACCTTGGGAGCCTGCCAATCGGCACCGCCGCCGGCCCGGCCCGTTGCCATCGAAACCGCCCCACGGATTGAGATGCCGGTTACGGACAAGGCCGACGTCACATATATGGCGCGGTATATGCTGCCGGGACCCATGCAGAGTGCCCAAGCGGTCTATAGCGGCTTGAGCAACACTCCGACGGGGGGCTTGTCTCCGACCGGCGGGAACATCGTCGGCGCCGGCGTCGCAGGAGCTATGGGCCAAAGCCCAGTTTCTCGAGTTGGCGCGCCCACCGCCCTTTATGCCAGTACAGCTTCTCAGATCTTCTTCGGCTTCGCGGGCGCAAAATCGCCAGCCAACGTGGTTGGTCGGGTCTACCTCCCGCGAGCAATTGACGGCAAGACCCTGGCCTCGGCCGAAGAAGCGCGCGAATTCGTTCGTGAAGATGTCCGTCGCCGGATCGATGACTATGCCGCGCAGACGGGACGGACCGTCTCTTGCTTCGACCAGTGCGACAGCTTCTATCCAACCTACCGCCTGACAAAGACTGGAAGCCAGACCTGGCCGTACTATGACCCGGCTGAACTCTACGTCACGTTCTTCATCCACAAACCGACAAACATGGAGCGGAAGGGCAATGAGGTTTTGGACAAGATCGTCCACTTTACCAACGCATGGGAAGGCGGCTATTTCCTTGCTTTGAACAATGCCCCGCCGGCGGGAGGACACACCACCAAAGACGGTGAGAGTGTGCCCGAGTTCCAGGACACCAGCGCCTTCGCTCATCCGCTCGAACGGACGTTGCTGCGCGTCCTGACCAAAGGCGGTAATTACGCCGTCGGCAATCAGTATTGGCGGCAATTCGCATGGAATGGACGAGTGTTCGCCCTGGGCGAAAAGCTCGACCTTGAAAGCCTGATCCAGTACGAGATCGCGCCGTCCACGGATCGTCCGTGATCCGCGAGCTGGCCAGGGTGGCACACGTTCAATTTTTCGGCAGGAGATCCCCCTAATGAACGCCGATCTTGAAGCGATGGCAGCCACCCTGGTCAGCAGCGGCGAATACCGCGTGCAACGAAAGCTGGTGCCCCGCCGGCAGATCACCCCGCCAAATGGAGAGAAGAAGTGGCTCGGTATTTGCCTTGATATCGAAACGACCGGTCTCGACCCAATTTCTGACGAGATCATCGAATTGGCGATGGTCCCTTTCACCTACGGATTTGACGGCCGCATTTACGACATCCTCGAACCTTTCTCACGGTTCCTACTGGGATCTTCCAATGATCCAGCGAATTTTCCAATTTTCCCCTGAAATCTTCTCATTTGGTGGAGAGCCGGCCTCAGAACCAGGAAACGCTGGGGGTGCTGTGGGTAAGTGGCCTGCCGCAGCGACCGGCAAGAGTCTGGCGGCGGCAGGCCACTTATCCACAGCGCGGACACTTCGAATTGTCGGCGGCTCTTGGTTGCCTGCGTTCGATCTTCATCGTTGGCAAAAGAGAAATGCGCAGGAGGATCCTGGAGAAGCAGAAAGCTACGCCGTCAACCCCGTGGCTGCTGTTTCGATGAAACCTTCGGAGATCACTGGTCATGGTTGGGGAAGGCTAGTCGGCATCATTGCCGTCCTTATCGTGAGCAATGCGGTGGCCATGCAGGCCGGCGGCGCCACCGATGAGTCCTCGAAACGAAGTGTGTCGGAACTCGCCGAAAGCATCCCTGTATCTGATCTCGCCATAGACATAGAGGGCGGCGCTGCCGTTCGTAATTTGCGTCCGCTCCGGGTCGGTCAGGGGGCGGTCCATGTGGACGAAGGTCACCGTGTCTTTGGTGGGAGGAAGGGGACCCCGTCGGCCGGAGAATTCGGTTGGTGGTTGGGGAAAAGAGGGATCCGGTTGATCGAAAACTCTCATGTCGCCCCAGGACTGGAAGTCGTAGGCGGGAGTCTGCCCGAAGTTCTTGATTCGGACCGACACCTCGGGCGTCGGAGTGTCCAGACCGTCAACGTAAATCTCGTCGACAAACACGTAGGCGCGGAGCGTGCGTTTCTCCTGGTCGCGGGAGCCCCAAACCTGGAAACCAGAGAACGCGGTGTAAATAAATATGAGAAGTATGGCGAGACGATCCCAAAACCACTTTATTTGCTCATTTCGTGTTTGCTGCTGCTGATCAGCGGTGGGTTCGTGGAGTATGGGTTGAGGCGTCGAGGCTGGTACGGTGTTATCGCGGTTTTGATCGCATGGTTTCCGTTCGTTGGCGGACTCATCGCCTTTGTCGTCGGTTTTCTCGGTCTGACTCCCTAATTCCATTCTTGCCCCATGAATCAGGTTCAGGTCAGCGACCACCAACTCGGTGTCGGCCCTTCGAACACCCTATGTTTTGAATGTCGAATCCCGCCGCGCCGTATGATGGTAGTGGCACGGCGCGACGGGGACGATTAGACAAAAGGGCCTTGTCGTCGGGTGGTTACACGGCACGCCAATGATCGGGCTTTTTCTTGTCATTCAAGTGCCGGACGCGAGCGGTAAGCGGGGCGTGGCCTTTTCCCTTTGCCCAGTCGATCGCATCTTTCTGTGTTCTGAAGGTCCCCAAGACATGATCGGCGTGGTCTTCGACGACAAAGTCATCAATGCGGGTTCCCTCGGGACGGCCTTTAGGGCGCGCCTCAATATAAACATTAGCCATGATTCCCTCTCTTTACGTGTTTGTTATCGAGTAATGGACATCGGCACGGAGCTTATGCGCCATGAAAAACTCCTGCAAGTGGCGTAGATGCGTATTTTTCTTGGCTTTCCTGCTCCCGACTGCCTCGGTCGCCGCAAAAACGTTGGGACTGGCTGGAGTTGTTCCGACCTCTCAGGGATTGAATGTCGTGAAGGTAACCTCCAGAAATGAAAACTCCGGATCGCCGGCGACCGTGTAGGTAGTCGAGTCTCCGGATTTCATCTGCGCCGTCTTATCGATCACGGTGCTTTGGGGGACAGGAACGGCGGTAATCGGCGGCGGACTCAGCCGCCGTTCCATGATCTCCTTTCCAAGGTATGCATGCTCAACTGCCACGCGAACCTGGGCCTCAGCCTCGCTGGCCGGATCGACAAGGACGGTCGCGGCGTAGCCGGTGCAGACCGGCACGGCCTGCAGAGTATTACCGCTTTGCACGGCAAAGTCCGAGCGAGTGATGGAGTTTCCGCGGGCGATAAAGCCACTCCCCATAAAGGGAAATGGTGCCGCAACCACATGCTTGTCGTGATCGAGATAGCGTAGCGAGACGACATAGTTCACGGGGTATTTCGGCACGACGGGAGGCGGTAGAGGCGCCATCACATTGATATCGTGGCAATTGTCGGCGATGGGGATGCGGAACCCGTCCGCCTTCGCCGGCCCAAGCGCCGCCACGGTGATGCCGCATATGGTGCAAAGGAATGTGGTCAGCTTCATTTATTCGTCCTTGATGTGATGATGGTGGTGGTCAACTGGCGATCTTTGCGCCGTGACAGGGGGTAAATGCTTCACGGTGACCCGTGAGAAACTCCCGACGTAGAAGTGGCAAGGCTTCTCGGGCGCATTCGGCTCCCAGCCCAGTCAAGCGGTCGATTTTCGTCGTGTCGTCCAAAGAGAAGAGACCCTTTGGTACCGTCGGGTTGATGCGGTAAACGTTGTGCTCCCCGGCGAGAAGCTTTGCGGTGCCGACCGAGCCGAAGGACTGCCCCTGCATCAGCAGATCGATGGCACCGCGGCCAAGTTGAACGATCCCGGTTTCGGGGTCTGCCACAACCACTTCGTCGCCGCAGCCCAAACTGAGCAGTCGGACGGCATGAGGATCCCATTCGAGGACACCGACAGCCTCGACCATGGCCATTCCCATTGGATTGTTCGCCCATATTCCGCCGTCGATGATCCGAGCGCCGGATGGCAGAGAATGAGCTGGGAAATAGGTTGGCGCGGCGGCCGTCGCGAGTGCCACGTCGACGGCCTTCGCACGATGGTCGATCTCAAGTCGGGGATGGTGCGCTGTCTTGAAGACGTAAACGGTCCGCCGATCGGCGAGATAGGCCGGTATGAGCAACCGCGTTTGGCTTTCGCCAAGTTGTCGGTCGCCCAGCACCTCCTGCAACGCCGAGCGAAGCATGTCGGGCTGATGTTTCGGCGCGAAAAGCTGCTTGGCTTGGCGGGCGTGCCGCCCCATCAAATTCCGTAGGCTGCCCGCGATGCGGCCCATCTTGCTTGTAGATTCGTCGATTGTGCGGGCGCCAAAAATACCCGGTCCCTCATTTCGGTAGAGATCCAGGACGCGGGCAGCAGGCACGCCAAGCCCCAGGCCGATCGCGATGATTCCCCCGGTCGAAGTCCCGGCGATCAGGTCGAAGTGATCGACGATCCGCTGGCCCGTCACTTCCTCGTCCCGAGCCAGGAAGGCGATCGGCATGGCGCCCTTGATCCCGCCGCCATCGATGGAAAGGATTCGTCTAATACCAACTTTCACTGATTAGAACCCATGCGCCCATTTCCGGAGTCCAATGG
>NZ_WASP01000013.1 GCF_009712225.1 Desulfovibrio sp.
CGCCGTCCTGGCAGCCTGATGAGCACGCAACGCAACAAGATCCACAGTGTCACGCCCATCGCGCGCGTCGCCATCGACCTGGGCGTCGACGAAGACTGGCTCTGGGACAATCCCGCAAACCAATCAGGAATAGCCCTCCGGCGGTCTACGCCGGATGGGTACCTTTATCCGCTGGACGAGTTGGACCGATGGGCCGCGAATATCCTTACGCCACTGCGGCATTCTACTTCTGACGGCACGGATCATTGATGGCGAGGACGCCTACCAAACCGAGTTCAACAATTCATCCCTCAAGCTGGGCAGAAATAGCTTGATATTTCAACCATATAACCGAAAATTCAGGAAGATCTTGGCTATCACAGATCCCTATATCACGCGCACGCGCATGTTTTGGGATCCGGCAACGTCAGATCCCTAAATATAATAACAGGGATGCAACTGACCCGCTGTTGAGTTGCGTGAGGAAGCATTAGCCGAGCCGCCTATCTTCCCGCCCGAGGTTACGCAAGACAGAGTTCATTCCTCACTCCTACCCCATGCAGAGGCTCGCCTATGTTTATGCCTGCGCTTCTGCCAGATAAGCCAGCCTAGTAAGACACCGACAACGAGGATCGCGCCGAAAAAGGCCCAACGCTGCACGCTGATGAAATGGCGAACCTGGCCAACGAATTGCCTCCGAAGGGCTTTCGGGGCGGCATCAAAATCCGGATCAGGACATTTCCATCCGAAGTGGGTAGCCCAGGGTACGATTGCGCCCTGCTTCACATAGCGCTGGTAGAGTTCGCGGGCCCTGTCGTTTTCGCGCGTCTGCAGCATCCATTCCGTTGCTTTGCACAAGACGGCAGCAAATGCCTGGGATCGGGGTGGCAGGAGTTCCGATGAACGCTGTGCGAGATCGGCCGCAATGTAACGATAGTGATATCTCTCGTCGGGCTCGATTTTTGTGCGGGCAAAGCGTTGCTTTTCACCGTCGGTAACGAACGGACTGTCAATCTGTTCTTCTTCCTGCGGCCACGCGCCGCCAGCCCATGATCCGCCCCACAAGAAATAATCGGGCCCTTCCTCACTCCCCATCATTTCCATACCGGCGTCCCGTGCCAACGCAGCAGCGTGATACCACGCCTCAGCTCGCCCTATTGAAAACCATCGATCTGAGGCCGCCTTCAAGGAACTGGCGTAATCCATGGCGTGTTGACGGGTTTCAGGGCTCTGGAAATAGGGGAAAGCATCCTGGTGCCGCCCTTCGCGCATCAGACGGCGGGCTAACAAATCGCGTAAATTTCCTACGCCCCAAGGCTTTGAACCATCGCCATTTGTCGGCGGTACCTTTGCATCGACAAATTTTTTCAGCTCGTCAACAGTTAAGACCCGCTCGGCCACATAGGCAGTATCCCGCCAATACGTATTGCCTGCCGCAAAAAGGTACTCCAACGCCACTGCATATTCGCCGCGAGCGAGAGCGAGGACGCCGTCCTCACCTACCAGCAACGAGCGGTTGGCCTCGTCCAAAGGATTTTCTTTGTCTGCCGTGGGAAATGCCTTTACCGCATCGGCGTAATAGCCGGTCGCCGCGTTAATGTCGCCATTCCGCACAGCGAGTTTTGCATTCAGCCACGAAGCGAGCGGGCCTCGTGTCTTTTCCAACAGACGTTTCGTCAGATCGAATTCTTCCTCACGGTAGGCCAGAGCAGCTAACCATTGCGCATCGGCCAACCAGCCTTCTCCGTGACGCTCACCCTCTTCGGCCAGCGTCTCAATCACGTCCTTCGTGGTGAAGTCAGGACCCACGGACGCCGCATCGTCCGTGTTGTCTGTCGCCTGGTCGTTCGGATCGGGGACATCGTTGTAGAAGCGCGCCAAAATAAAGGCCACCACAATGCGCTGCGCATTGGGAACCTGAGCGGCTGCAACCAAGGTGCTTCGGTTCTGGATGATATTTTGGGCGACGATACGCAGTGAAGCAAAACCGCTATTGGATTTTCTCACAACCTGTTCTGCGTAAAGGGTGATCGCAGCGTCAATTTCCTTCGCATACTCGGCGGCAGCTTCGTCAGGAACGAAGCCATTTTCGAGCAGCTTCTTGGCACGACGAAGATGGATCCTCGCTTCCTCTCCATAGCTGGCCACGGCCAAGCCCTCGGGATCCTTCATTCCCGCCCTGACTAGGTCGCGCGTTAGCGCAAAGGCCCTTTCGGCCTTGTCGGCGTCACCTTCCGCTGTAGCAATTTTGCCGAGCATGTAAGCGGCGTGGGTCGTGCGCAGTTGGCGCTTTTCTTCGGGCAAGTCCAAGACCGCTTGCCACCGTTGGGCAGCTAGCTCGATTTGTCCGCGCCGATAATCCACTGCGCCAGCGGAATAGAGGCGAACATCGGCTGGAAGTTTATCCTCTTCTGCGAGGATGGCGTTGCTGTCCCCGGCATCTTCGAGTGCGGAGAGGAGCATCGCTTGCTCCTTGCTGAGCCCGACGGCTATTCCATCCGCCAAAGCCTGCTTTACGGCATCCTTGCCGGTGTAGAACTTCTTCGTGCGCTCAGAAAAATGGTACTCTTGGCCCTCTTTGGGTTTCAGATCGTCCTTTGGAACGTTGATCAAGCGCCGGATCTCATAAGCGAATAAGTTCGCTGGTGGTGCCTTCAACGTATCGCCCCGGTTGTCGAGCAACTGGTTTGGAAGATCAATTGCACATGCCAACGCGACCGTTGCGCTTGCACTTAGCATGAACGCCGCAATCAGAGCCTTATGGCCGCGCATGAACATCCTCCCGCTTTAAGGCACACCTCGCCCAACCAACATCCATACGTTGATGTTCATGCAAGACTGCTTCCTGCGCTCGGACAAGCATGTGGCGCCCCTCCCGTAGTTCCATAGAGTAGCCGTGGATGCCATCGGCGAGCACACACTCGCCGGGGAGTTCAAGAATCCGGGGAAAACGAGCGTCAACGTCACCTGTATTGACCAGCGCTAGGGTCTTCACTCCTGGCGTATCGCTATCTTCGACCACCACGTCGAGTTGGCTCTCGACCGGCTTGTCGCGGATAACAGCTCTTAAAGTCGCCAGACTCCAAGACCTCCTGTCGGAAGTAATCGGTAGCCGGAACCACACAATGCCGGTGAGATGATTCGGCCGATGACGATCGAGTTCGCGAAGTAACAAAGAAACCTGACCTGGATCGACGGTCATCTCAGTGAAACTGGCCCCCCCGGCCAACAGCGGAACTTCACTTTCGACGGACAGGACGGTTCCTTCCTCATGCTGGGCTATTCGTACCCCGTATGCTGGAAGAGCTACGCGGAACGGTTTTTTTATACGCGCAGCCATATGTCTAATCCAGGTAGTTGCATCCTGACGGCTGAAAATTCCTTCCTGTGCCGCTTTTACTGCGTGCACTTGCAGCACGACCTCGTCCACCGGTTCAAAGAGTTCGTCCAGACCCGTCGAGGATAGCCAGGCCGGCAAAGCCGTAACGGAAAGACGCAAATTACTATCGATTTGCGCCCGTAGCCGCCTGAGGAAGCTCGCGTACTCCGGCAGGCGCGCAGTAGCGCTGTCATAGTCGATTTCCAGACCTGCGAAGAGGCCCACATTTGCCCGCCATTGGACGATGAACGAGTGGATTTCGGCCAATAGGCTGTCCTCGTCCCATCGAATGAGCTGGCCGTCGATGCGGACGACCATGATGACGGGCTTCCCGCTGCCGTTCAAAACGGTCCAGTCGGGTGAGGTCTGGCGCAAGTGACCGGACCCATCGGCATAGGCCCCCAGCAGCCGCCACTCCTGCATGATGTCGGCCGATTGATGGACCGCATCGGAAACGGCAGGCGTCCATTTGCGCTGCCAAATATACGCATCATGGCGCAGAGGCGCTGTAGGCTCGTTACAACCCGCCAGGATGGATATGAGCAGCAGACTGGCTAAAAAAGTGAACCGTCTTCGGAGCATTCAACCGCTCCGGCTCAGGTTGGAAGCATGCAGCCAAGGTGGAACGTCAGTCATAAACACCTGCTTGCTCCAGCCGTTCACGCCAAACCTGTTCTGCTAATGGCTGAAACGGCCATAAACAAGTGCAAGCCAAAAGTCCATAGCCGAAATCACGCCAAATCCGTCAGAAACTGCCCCTGTTTTATACACCGCGTGTAAAATAAAATTCATCTACCAATCTTAGTCAAGGGTACGGCACATGGACTACAAAGAGGCATTTGGATTTGAAGTTGCTCCTGGTAAGAAAAAGGCAAGACTTATAACGATATTGCCGGATCTTATTTCTTTGAGGGAGCAGGGAGCTAGTTATGAACAACTCAAACAATACGTCGAAAAAACCACAGGCATGCATATTTCAACAGACTGGGTCGAGAAAACGGTTCGTGCCATGAAGAAGAAGTGAGATTGAATGATTCCTTCATCTGGTAGGCGAGGGCCTCGACCGTACTAAGGTTTGTCCGTCTCTGGTAAAATCTCGGCCACAATAAGATTCTCGAGGTCGGGCTTGCTTCCCAATCTGAACACACGACCATTCCAGGCAAACTCATGCCAGCCCTGGGAACCGAGCGTGTAGTTTCCGCCAGCAGTGAGAGTGCGGAGCAGCGCACGTTCGACAGGATGCGCGAAAGCGCTTCGATCCGGAAAGTCCGGCACGTTTTCGCCTTCGATCGTCTTGTGACCGCCCGCCGGTGGCTGATCGGTGAGAGCGATGTAGAATGATCCTTCCCACGCGTTGGCAAAGCCCAGAATACGATCGAGAACCGCATTGGTACGCGCGTGCATGTCCCTCGGCTGGTACATGAATACGGTGAGGAACAGTTCGTTGGGGTCGTAATATCGCCAGGATGTCTGGCCGCCGATTTTGGAAAGGCGATATGTGGGAAAGAATCCGTCACACTGGTCAAAACATGACACATTGCGGCCGGATTTCCGGGCGAACTCTTCGACTCTTTGGCGCTGAGGTGGCGCCGGAAAATCGGACAAAGTGATAAGCTAATCCCGACCTGAGGTAA
>NZ_WASP01000014.1 GCF_009712225.1 Desulfovibrio sp.
ACCACGGATTGTCCCCTTGTGTGATCCTCACTAAACCTCATAGCCCGAGGTTGTCACAACAATCATTGGCACACAGGGTTGATCGGACCGTGCACTTCGAATCGTTTTCCGGTCTTGGTGAACCTCATTGTGTTCTCCCCCCAGTTGACTTTGGCTTGACGGAAGCCACCCGACCGATGCCCCTCGTTTAAACGAGGGCCAGGTTCGGTTTTTTCTGATGCGGGGCGCCGCTCAACGAGACTCTCGGCAGCATCCGAGCCATTTCGTCGAAATATGGGAAGCTCGACCATTGCTCCCAGTCGCCAACGACATAGACCGCCTTCCTGGCTCTGGTCACCGCGACGTTGAGCAGATTTGGCTCCTGTGCGGCCCATTGACGCGCCCTTGGCCGGTTTGGCTCACCACCGAGTACGAAGATGACGTAATCGGCCTCTTTGCCCTGGAAGGTGTGAACGGTGCCCACGGACTTCACTGCCCAGTCGAAGCCCAGGCCCCGCGACGAATTGAACAGGGAAAACAACTTGGCTCGCGATTCGGCGAAGGGCGTGACAACATAGACCGATGCCGCACCCGGGGCACCGGTGATGGTGCGCACGAGTTCCTGCGCGACATTGCCTTGTGCCGGGATGTAGTGGCCTTCCGAAGTGCTCGCCGGCACGTCGATCCACCTGCTCGGCCCGGCCGGGAATTTGGCGATATCGTCCGCGCGATAGACCTTGCCTTGGACCATGAGGCCGTCATAAGCGACGGCATTGGCGATCTCAAACATCGGCGCGCGGCACCGGCGATGGACACGAAGCGGTGATCCAACCCAGTATGGGTTGTCCGAGTCGACTCCCATCTGTGCCCCGTAGCGCGTCGCGCGATCCGCCAGGACCTGAGCGGAATGCAAGATCGGATGCCAATGCGGCCCAACCCCTTCTCGCCGACGAAGTAATTCGATCGCCTGGCCTGGCAAGGGCACCACCGGCTTGATCTGCTTCGGATCCCCGATGATCATGGCACGTTCCGCCCGCCAGACCGCACCAAGCGCCTGCTGCGGCGTCGCCTGCCCGCCTTCGTCCACGAAAACCCAGCCGATCTCTCCGCATTCGAGCCCATCAAACAATCGACTGAACGACGCGAAGGTCGAGGAAACAACCGGGACTGTGAGGAAAAAGCTCGCCCAGATGTCCCGCAGATATCCACCGAATTGCGCAGGACGCAATTTGCCGGACAAAATGTCGACAGCCAGGCTGAGATTTGACCGGAGCCTTGGCGAACACATGATGAAGGCACGATGAAGCTGGATCGCCTGAATGAAACACTCGCAGCGCAATCTGTGCAGTTCGTCATCCATCCAGGGCGACGACAATTGCCGGATATCTTCCGGACCGGTCAGGAATGCCGCATCGATCACGGCGCCAGAGAACGAGCTGCCCGCAACGACTTCGAGCGCATCCACGGACTTCTGCCGTGCAATCTTGACCTTCGCCCGTATTTCCTCCGCCTTACGCTGCAGCGATGCCGCGTTTTCCTTGGCAACGCGAACAGCCTCTTCGGCCGCATCCTTCAATTCTGCGAAATTTGCCTCGTCGATAATTCCGGCATCAGCCAGAAGCTGCTGGAGAGCCGCTTTGGCTTGAGAGAGACGCTCGCCGGCCTCGGCCAATTCAGTCTGGCTCTTCTTCTGTGCCTCATTCAGCTCGGCCAGACCCGCCTCGGTTTCTTGCCGCTGATGCTCCGCCAAAATCTTTTGCTTGGCGCAATCGGCCACCTTTAGAACCGCCGCGCTGTGGGATCTGCTCCATTTGCCGTTGAAGAACCGGTCAATGATCCCCGCGATTCCCTTCGGCGCGTGCTCCGTTAAGATTGCCAGGGCCGCTTCTTCGGCCAGATGCACGCCACGCCATTTATCGTATTCGACATTCCGAGCGCCCAACTTTTTGAGTTCGGCAGTGATCTCCGGTTCGAGCGCAGCCACGTGGTCCGCAAGGGTCGCGATAGACCCCAGCGTATCGGCAACCGCATTGTCGGCATTGATGATCTGGATAATCGCTTCCAACGCTGTCGCGGCTTTCGCCTTGTCTGCCTCAGCCACATCGAGGATGGCGAGTGCTTCATTCAGCGCCATCTCCAGGGCGTCGACTTCGATGACACGCTGGTGCGCCACCGCCAAGGCATCGAGTTTAGCCAATCGAACTTTGACTGCTTCCACGCTGGCCAAGAAACTTTTTCGTGCGGTATTCCAGTTCGGCGGCGTGGCATTGCGCAGATACCATTGCATCGAAATCCGGGTTTCGTCGGTGATTGGTTCGTCCTTTTTGGGCGTGCCGAACCAGAACGAATTGACGAAATCCTTCTTGTTTTCGCTGTTGCCGAGTACCGCGGCGAGCATGCCCCAACACTTTCCGTGCGACCGGGTCTTGCCGTTATCGGAAAAAACAGTGTCCGCCACGCTGGGAAAATACCCAGCAACTGGCCGCCAGGACGAATCGATCGCTTTTGCAGCAGGGATTTCGGTGGTGACATTTTCGACGGCCCCGTTGTTGGCCGAAGCGACTACCATCTCGAAACCCAGCAGCTTTTCGCTGATCTCCCAACCACCATACTCGTGGTCACGGATGCCTATTCGCCTTGCAAACGCCGCATCTGGGTCGGCAAAGGTCGAGAGCACCAGCGCCCGATCGACGATGACCGCGGCCACCATGTCCCGCAGCAACGTCGTCTTGCCGGTTCCGGGTGGCCCGTTGGTGCCGAAGAGACCTCCGTCCTCACCGATCTCTTCGAAGGCGAGATTGACCGCCATCTGCTGTGCCAGCACGAGATGGTGGTGGCCATCGGTCGGCCATTTGCCGAAGGGCATCTTGGCCGGGCGGAGGATTTCGTGGAGCACCTCCCGTTTCCGGGTGACGTCGATCCGCTTGGCTTCGTCGATGCCGAACAGGTACTGTTCGACATTGCCGGTATTTTCGCCGTTCGCGAACGCTGCCAGGATACGGGTCAGATCATCCATCAAGAAGCTGTTCAGCAGGCCTGGTTCGACAGCGTAGGGGCGTCCGTTCTTGTCCTTTTTCACCCACCTCGCCTCGATGCGCAGGGGCACGAATTTGCCGTCGGGTGGCATCGTCCATCTGACGCCGGCCGCATAGCTCTCGGCACAAGCCACCGCATCCTCAATCGAGAACGGCCGCGTTCCCTGCGTCCGGACGAGATCGCCGTCTCCATTTTCCGTGAGGTAATAGATTTCCCTGGTCGCCAGAAAGCCGTGGAAATCGTCCTGCGCCGCTTGCTCGGCCCCGGTCTCTCCTGACCAGCCACCGGCCGGCATCCTTCCAGTTTGCTGCAGGGTCCCCATGGCCCACGGTGATGTGGAGAACCCCGGCTCACCGAAAATCTCCCCTTCCGCTGAGGCGGTCAGACACATCATTGCCGTCGGCTTAGCCGCGAAAGGCTCCACCTCATCTTGGAAGTCGAAGAATCGGATCAATTGATCGACGACGGAATCGGTGGAAACGATCCCGATCCAGAGGAAGAAGCGCCAGCAGCCCTCGCCCGTTTCTTGGAAGCGGCGGCTCTGAGATGGCGACCAGGGAAGATCATTCCCGGTCTTGGGCTCCCAGACATTGAAGGGCTGGGATTTGGAGTTCTTCGGGGGCTCGCCCGTCGACAGGTATTCAATTCCCTGCCAATAGCGCAGAATCGTGGAGGGGTCGCAGCGTTCCACCATTTGAGGCTCCGGATTGGCGTTTATTTGAGGAGCAGGTCAGCCTTTGGCTGCTGCATCGGGAAGGGTCAGAGCGGACGAGGCCTGGCGGCGGTGGGGTGTGCAATTTCGACAGAGAAACCCCCTCCCGCTCGATAAATGGGTCATTTTTGGTCGGGGCTAGAAGATCCAAAGGAAGACATCTGTTCCGCAGCGGCGTAAACCGCTGCAACCGCACTCTCCTCGACCATGACGTCGTTGATCCCGATCGACTGGCTCAAGGCGATCTCCGCGCTCACCACAGCGACGAACGACGGTATCGTCCCCAGGGCGGCATTCTCCTTTCCGATCTCCCGCAGTTGGCTCCAATTGTCGGCCGAATTGGCGGGCAAGTCCGCTTCGGAGAGCATCTCGGTCAGTTTGGCGGCAGCGGCGCCGATGTCGGGAAGCACGTTGGCGGCCGGCGTCACCATCTGCGCATCAGCCAGCCGATCAGCCATGCCCCTGACATCGTCGAATTCACCGGCCTGCTTGATCGTCGTCGCCGAAGCATGGGTCGCTACCAGCATCACGGTCGCCGTCAAGAAACTCGCCCAGTTACGCATAATCTTGGTCCTCGTCGTTCAAAACAGCCGGAATAAGGAGGTTTGACGTGGAATGGCGCTCATAATGATGGGCAGCGCCCCGTCGCGGGACCCGAGGGACGGTACCAGCGATCATCCCGTCGCCGGCACCGGCGCTGGATGTCTTATTCTTCCTGTTCGGTCTCATCCGAGTTCTGGGCGCCGGCGGCCGGCACACTCAGGTCATACCGGATCGAAGCACCTGCTTGGGTGGCGGCGGCGAGGATCTTGGGCTTGAAGTAGCGATCCACAGGATCCGTGTCGCGCACCAGGATGGCCTTCACCTGATTCTGTTCACGCAGGCTCACGAGAAAGCCTTGCCTGGTTTTCTCGACCTTGGTGATCTCGCCGCTGTTCATCACTTCGCGAAGGTCCGACCAATGGTGAATTGTTCCCAAGTAACTCGTGCGGCCAAAGTAGAGGGCGCCGACTGCGGCGATGGCCACGATCAACAGGCGACGAGATTTCTTCTGAGGGACTCGGGCGGCGCCATTAGCGATCGCCGGTTGATTGGATGACGTCACGGTATTCGATCCTCTGATCCGTTGTAGCGATGCGTCTCGCCAGCGTCCTAAAATCCTTGGCGACGCGCTGTAAGGAGAGCGACAGCAGCCAGGAGACCGAAAGGCCGACGGCACGAAGCGAATTCTATCGAGAGCCGGCGCCGGAAACTGCGCCCAATAACTCACCGTTTCGCACTAAACTCAGGGTCCTTGAAAATTCGAAAAATGAGCCAATAACTTAGAAAGGCGGCTGTTTCTGCGGGTTTCCCGCGGCTGAGATCGATTGTCTATCCTGTTCCGGACGACGCTGGTACAATGTCTGATCTTCGTTATTCGGCTATCGAGGAAGCTGGACTGGCGATGGAGCGTCGATGACAAAGTGGCGCACGGACAATGCCAGCGTCGATTGGACGCATCTGGTTGTGCGAATATTGCTGATGGGGGTCGCCGGCATCGTTATGGCGCCGCGGATCATGCCCGTCTACGACTTCATCGTTGACCATGCCCAACTCTTTTATGCAGTCGGACCGGTTCTGTTTTTCGGCGGACTGCTGGGTCAAAAGGGCTCCGGTTGATCCCCAGGCGTTTTTCCTTTGCCGGCTCTTCCCTATAGTTCTGCACGTTTTCGCGACTTATTCCCTGCTTCCCGAATTATCCGTCTGGGGTAGCATCCCAGCACGTCTTCCATACAATGGGCAGTGACGGGAATGGCAAGTCGGCCGACGATTAAAGAAACAACGCTCCAATCTGAAACTTTCGCAGGCGTGACCTATAGCATTCAGGGCGAACTGGTACCGGTGCTCGCGGTCGAGATGAGTACGCGGCAACCGATCTACTTCGAGCACCACGTCCTGCTCTGGAAGACCGCGACCCTGGAGATCGCCGTCAAACCGATCAAGGGCACCGTCAAACGGCTCTTCTGCGGCATGCAGATCTTCGTCACCGAAGCGCAGGGCCACGGGCAAATCGCCTTCAGCCGGGATGGCGCTGGGCAGATTCTTGCCCTGCATATCGAACAGGGAAAATCGATCCAGGTCCGCGAGCATCAATTCCTGGCCGCCACCCAATACGTTGAACCTGCATATCGAACAGGGAAAATCGATCCAGGTCCGCGAGCATCAATTCCTGGCCGCCACCCAATACGTTGAATACGAGTTCGAACGGGTGTCCGGTATCTCGAACATGCTTTTTGGCAGCAGCGGCCTCTTCATCGATAAATTCCGCTGCATCGACGGTGACGGCATCCTTTGGCTGCACGGCTACGGCAATGTGTTCGAGGTCGCACTCGAGGAAGGCGAAATGATCGATGTTGAGCCCGGCGCTTGGCTCTACAAGGACGGCGCGGTGAAGATGGACACCAACATGATCGGCATCGCCAGCGGCTTTCTGAGCAGCACCAACATCGCCATGAATCGCTTCACGGGGCCTGGCCGAGTGGGCATCCAGTCGATGTATATCGACGGCGCGGCACCACCGCGCGGCAGCGAAAAGAAATAAGGATCTTTCGCGTCACAGCCGGGCCGGCAGTGGCAATTCGTACGCATAATCGTGGAAAAGGCTTTGGCGATGTCCGACAACAACCTGCTGGAACAGGTCAAAAAGAAGAAGGTGCTGATAGCACTCGCTGCAATTGCGGTGATTTATGTGTGCTGGACGCATAGAGGCCCATCTTCACCAGGAGCTGAGCAGTCCGTCGACCATCCGACTGTGATCCATGGCCAGAAACTCTTCCATGTCATCGATTGGCCGAACCGCGCGCATGTATCCGTCCCCAACAGCTGGTGCCGCTACGGGAAGGAACGCTGGGGTGAATTAGGCCCAGAATGCCATTTGAACGAAGCCGAGCGTGAGCCACCCAGATGCTTTGAGGAAGGTGAACTTTACGAAGATGATGTCAGGCCCGAGGATAAGCCCGAAGTGCCCTGCGCCCCGCCGGACTTTGCGCCTTAGGGCGCACCGATCAGGCGTGATGCGTCATAAAATCCCGGCCCACACGCACGGTCGCCCTCAGCGGGGACGAGAGAACGGCCCAAGTCAGACGACCGTAAAGGTGAATACCCTCGACGAAGCTCGTCATCAGAATTTGGGCCACGGCACGCATTTTCGGATGCTCCCGTTTTGTTCTCTGAAAAAGATATAAGCCTGCCGTCCCGTAAAGTCAATTTTTTGACCGGCGTGGCAAATATCCGGGCAACCGGTCCGGGACGCAAAAAGGGCGCCGACCCGAAGGTAGGCGCCCTTTCCGTTGTGTTGAAGAACTAGGCGTTCTTCAAAGAATCATGCCCGTGTCCGCCGTTGCCACGGATACGATCCCTCCACACCGCCAGAATGGCGACGATGGGCGCCGACAGCATCGCCCAGAAGAGATCGGCGTATAGCCGAGTCCCTTCTTTGAAGCTGCCGGACAGAACTTCCATGATTGTCATGGCTTCTCCTCGTCCCTCTTGAGCATCCCATGTACCGCTTCGATTCCGGTCACTCCGATATAGACCAGAAAGACGATCGCATCCGCACCCTCCAAAGCAAAATGCAGGTAGGTGAGAATTGTGATCGTGATCGGATCGCAGTGAAAGTCTTCGAGGCGCTCCACAAGGAAGCTCAGTATTACGGCGATTGAATAAACCGCCCCAAATGCGAAAAATCCTGCGAAGGAATGACCCACGAAGGATAATACCGGCTTTATGGGCCGTTTGTTAAATTGCATATTATTCTCCTAGATCGGTCTCCTTTCTTGTCAAAAGGATCGATGATGAAGGGCTCTCCGCCGGCTGACGGATACCCTGGTGAAAACTCCCGCACTGGCCATGCGGCCAATGCAAGAGCCCAGGCCGAGCTTGCGCTCGGCCTGATTCCTGGCTGACACAAAGGTCTGCATGATGATGCTGGGGTTGGATCCCGATCAGGCGATTTAGAAATCCATCCTCTCGCCTTTCTGGAACGCGACGAAAGCTTCCGCCTTTTCCTGGCTTTGGAAGCGTTCGACCAGTTTTCCGTCCGCCATAACAGTGGCCTCATAGCCGCCGATATCGGACGAGACAGTGGAAAGTCTGGGCAGATGGAACCCGGGATGCCGATAGAGATCGGAGCCGGTTTTCACATCTTGAATCCGCACGATGTTGAGCGTCGGAATGTCGGTCCGCCGGCGCGGGTCGAGGCTGTCGAGGAGTTGGGGCGTCTTCAGCGTGCCGGTCGAGCGACCGACAAAGCCGATGACGTCCGTGCCCTCGATCCACACTTTGCCTGTGGTCGGATCACCGAAATAAATCCGGATCTTCGCCTTGCTGTTGCGAACCCGTTCAAGGACCCGCTGAACCGCAACCGGCGTATCGGGCTCGAACCAGGTGTCGGCCAGGCCGCGACGATCGGCCATCCGCAGCAGTCGGCGGTAGTCCTCATACTGCACGACGTTGCCAATCTCCGTCCTGGGGGGTTCGCGCACGCCGAGCTTCTTGGCCAGTTGCGCTGCTGTCTTATAGACAGTTTGGAAACCAGCTTTGGTGGTTCCGAAAGGCCCATCAATAACGAAGACAGCCTCTTTGTGATTTGTGGAAATGGCCATGATCTTCTCCCTGATTCTTCACTGCACGGAGAAGGGCGCGCATTTCCCCCTTGGCGGGAAAAGGACGAACCTTCCCCGGCAGGGGTTGAAACCGAATGGTTGATTGCGAAGCGCGGCCCTAATTAAGCGGCGCGCCATGGACGATTTGCGTGGTGACCGATGCGAGCGGTGGGAAGCTGACGAAGATCGCGCGCTTCCGGTCTCGACGGTGAGCCTGCATGACTTTGTCCATCACCCGGTAGATCACCAGGATCAGGAACCCCATCACGGCCAAGCCGATCAGGGGGTGCGAATTGGCGCCGATGTAGATGCCTGCGGCGAGCGCGGCCACATAGGCGGTGAAAAATGCGGCAAAGACCGCGAATTGTTTGAACATGCTGCCTCCTCACCAGCGAAGAGGCGCAATAATCCCATCGGGAGAATTGACCTCCCGGCTGGGCTGGTTAGGGTGTTGAACGGGTCTGGTTTAGAAGTTCGCTGCTTCTGACAGCGTGTCGTCGAACACGGCCGAAGTCTTCGGAAGACTGGCCGGAGCTTGGGCCGGAGCCTGCTTGGGCGTTGCCGCCGCGCGGGCCGGAGCCTTTACGGAAACGGCAGCCGGAGCGGAAACCGCAGGCGCTGTCACCGGAGCGGTGGCAGGCGGAACGGCGGCCGGCGCCGTAGCCTTCATCGGGATCTTGGCGCAATCCTCGAACTTGACGTCACCGTCATGGTGGGCATCGAGGAAAGCCTTGATGCGGGCAGCCACGATGTTGTCATGAGGCTCATCTGCCTTCAGGTTAAAGGCGAGCTGGGCGTCGGACGGGGCCATGATCACCACCCGATCTCCCGCCTCAAAGTGCGAGAAGACCCGATGAATACCGACTTCGAGTGCTTCGAGGAGCGTGTCAGTGCCTCGGTTCCATTCGATCTTGATGGTTCCGCGGCGGCTTTGGAGCACGAGTTCCGTAGCCGACGTTCCCTGTGGTGCCTCGTCATACGCGAGGAAGATCCGCCAGCAGACAGGCTTTTCAGCCTTTTTCTGCGAAGGACGCTTCTCCTCGACGATCTCAGGCTCGGCCCTATGGACCGGAAGAGCCGGTGCATCACTGCGGCAGAACTTCTGCCGCAAAAACTTGAAGCCCTGATAGATCGTATAACAGGTATTGATGATAAGACCCCAGGTGAAGAACAAATGGGAATAATCGGCGACGGTCATGTCTCTGCCTCCGTAATGCAGACGTGCGAATCCGACGCGAAGATTTCGCGTGGATTGGACGGTCTTTATTGATGATTGGGCGTAAAACACCCGATGAACGGAGAACGTATCTCCAGTGATGAAAGCCTGGCTTAAAGCGCTTGTCTCCGCGAAGGGAGAGGGCTTGTGGCGCGCTTGCAGTTCGAAAACTGCCTTTTGTCCTGATCAGACGAAGCTGAACGATCGCACGAAGGCGAAGGGACGAAAGTTATTCTTTCTATCACAGGATTGCGCCAGGCGGAAGGCATTGTGCTGGCGCATCGCGTTCCGCTCCTCGGCAGAGTTTTCAATATGGCTGGGTCCAGCCGGTCCCTCGGCAAAAAAGTGCCGGGAACAACCCGATAGGCAGGTTGCCGGCCATGGTGGTCGGCGTCGTTGCCGAGCGGGAGCACGATATGAACTTTTTCAACGATGACGACGACATCTGCGAACTTTGTGGCCGGCGGGAAGCGGTGCGCTGGTGGCACGGTCTGCACCTCTGCCCGGAGTGCTTTGAAGACGAGGCGGAACGCGCGTTTGGTCGCATTCTTTCGGCCGAGGATTGATTTGGGGGGAGGCGGTCGGTGTCGGCCGCCTCTTCCCTATCCTGGTCGAGAGCTGAGAATTTGCGCGGCCCCCTTCTGGGGGTGATGATCGTTGCCAGCAGGCGTCGCTGCGCGGGATCGTCGACGAGGTCAGTCCGGTAGGGGGAATGAAGTGATGGTGCATTCGGTGGAACATGCTCCGGCGCCCAGCCAACAGGTTCTTTATGACCGCGTGTGCCGTCAGATCATCGACCAAGCGCCAGGCGCCGCGGTCGCCTGGTATCTGATGGCGGCCTACCTTTATTATCATGAGGACGTGGTGATTATCTCGGACGGCATGTTCGAGCACCTCTCCGCGTTTTTGGCAGCACATTGGACGGCCATCAATCATCCCCACAAGGCCCTTCTCAGCTTGGAAGATCTCACGACCGGATCGGCCTATGCCATCGCCCGCGAAGCCTATCCAGCAGTGGTGGTGAGCGCCGCGCACCGGATCCTTCGGGAGGGAGTACAATTGCCGGCGCCGGCGTCGGCGCCAACGGGTCAACTTCAACTTTTTTAGGCACGTCACCAGAGGCCGCAGCATGGGCACCCTCGAGGTGCCTTTCGTTATCGGGCAGGCATTTTCTGCTCTGGATCCGAGACAAGCAAATCTGCCCGTCTCAAATCGCGCGCTTTTCACATCGCCATCGTTCCCTGTATGTTCTATATCGTAGTGAGCATGATGGCGGCTATTTACGACTTCGAATACCGAATCGAAGAATTGGATGGGCGCGGCCGATCGGCTGGGACGCTCGCGCAGGGAGTCGACTTTCATGCCATCAGGGCCGCCTACCTGTTCCTCGCGCAAACTCGCCCCAATGCAAGGTTGATGCTCTTGCATCGGTCCCGCATCCTGATGTCGACGTTTGCCGACGGCCAGCCGGATCGGACCACCGAGGAAATCGGCGACGGCGCTGAAACGAGGGCATCCATGTGCGGGCGCTATGCGATCATCACCCCGGCTGCGGAACTTCGTCGTCTTTTCGGAACGACCAATCCGCTGATCAATGTTGAGCCGCGGTATAATGCGGCGCCGACGCAGGATCTGGCCGTCATCCGGCATAATCCAGACACCGGTTCCAGGCATCTCGATTTGCTGCGCTGGGGCTTGGTTCCCCGTTGGTCGAAAGACCCGTCGACCGGCGCAAAGGCCATTAATGCCCGGGGTGAGTCCGTTGCCGACAAGCCGCTGTTCAGGGACGCCTTAAATCGAAGGCGCTGCCTGGTGCCGGCTACAGCCTTCTATGAATGGCAACCCGCCGCAGGGCGCAAACAGCCCTATGCGATCGCCCCGGTCGGTGGCGGGCTGATGGCCTTTGCCGGTCTGTGGGAAGCCTGGAAGGCGCCAAATGGGGATATCCTCCGGACGTTCTCCATCATCACGACGACCGCCAACGCGGCAACCGCGCCGATTCACGATCGCATGCCGGTCATCATGCCACAGGAAGTATGGTCCGTGTGGCTGGGCGAGACTCCGGCATCTCCTGACGATCTGAAGGGTCTGTTGCGCCCGTGCCCAGACAAATTTCTCAAGACCTGGAGAGTCGGTCCAGAAGTTGGAAGCGTTCGCGTCGACCGGGCCGAACTGCTCGCCCCGATTCCGGAGCCGTGAAGCATTCAGGCACCCACATTCCCGGTTAGTTTCAGCGGCAACGCCAGTGCAGCTTGTCCGATAAATTGTCGGGAATGGATATCTGCCTAGAGAGGTGTTGTCGATCGTTTCGCCTGAAGGGTGTCCCCCCGCGCCCGGTGGTCGTACCCCCGGCCACACGGCCGATAAGAAGGCCTTATCGGACCGGTGACCACCGGTGGCAAGGGGACACCCCGCCTGACGTCTCCCCAGAGGTGAAACTGAGACACGGGGGCCGATCGGGCATGATCGGTCCCCGCCTCTCATCGAAAAAGAGAACGGAGAATTTCTCTTTCGCGAAAAGGGGAGGCGCTTGCGCGCCTTCCTATAGGCTCCTATAGTATCCTATAGGTTTAGACTGCAGATTGCCGGAGACTGAACAGCCGTGAGCAAGGTTTATTTCCCCATTCGCTATATCGACGTTCCCGCCAGCGATCCTCACCGAGGCGACCCCGCATATCGGGTGTCGTACGGTGTTGAGCATTGGGCGGATGGATCTGCCCAACACGTATACAAGGTCCAGATGGTCTACGGCGGGATCGTGGCAGGTAGAAAAAGTCCCTCTTTTCCGGCGAACTCCGATGATTTGGAGCGGGTTATCGCTGCCCTGACTCAAGTCAAATCCGGACACGGCAAAAGTGGTCGCGGCCAAATGAGCGCTCTTTCCTCTCTCGTCGAGGAGAGTTGAGCGTGGAATAGAGGTCACGTCTTCGCATTTCGCGGCGACTGCACCCTATGCTCTCCGAAAATTCAGCTGGTTGAAAAGTAGAGGCGGAGAAAATCATGCCTATACCGAACGCGAAGACGTCGATCACTGAATTCCGCCGGCGCTACGGAACGACTGAACGGCGCCGGTATTTGCTTGCTGCGCTGGATCGCGAGATCGCCAACCTTCTTTCCTTCGGGACACGTATTCAGATCTTTGTTTTTGGCAGCTTTCTCACGAAGAAGCCCGAGCCTGGTGACATTGATCTTTTGGTTCGCGGCCACGCCAACACGCCCTTTGCCCCTTACAACAGTGTGTGTCCGGGCGACATCCAGGTGAAAAGCAGTTTCTCCGTAATGGGGTCCCGATCTTATTCGCGGTCGGAAATCGTCGAGAAATTCAATGGAGATCATAAGAATGTGAAAAATGGCATTTTCATCAACGAAGATGGGGTCACTGAATTGATTCTGGAGGCCGCGGAAGATACGGCAGCGCCGCAATGAGGCGGCTCAATTTACACCCAGCCTCCACCGGCTTTGGAAGTCAATTTGTGCCGTTTTTGCGCGATATAGCTGGTGGCTTTTGTGCATCCGCTATTTGATCCTAGCGACGGGAAAATTGGAGCGCGGGAAAAATGTGGTTTGATTGCTGGAGAGGAATTGGGAAAGAGGTGGCAAGTGACCGCTGAAAGAAAGGCGCTTTCTGTCGAGCGCATACCGTTTGACGAATCCAAACTCGCGACGCTCAGCCTTGGCGAATTTACGCCCGATGAAATCGACCTGGTCGCCCATATTTATGATGGGCTCGACATCGATCAGGCCTATCCGGCGGCCTTCGGTGAAGTCGCCGAGATCAGCGATATGGGCGAGATCCTCGCTGCCTCGACGGCAACCATTATGCAGGAAACCATCGGCACCCTGCACAAGGCGCTGAACGACGCGAACCCGGAAAACGTCATCAAGGGCCGCAGCCGGTTGGCGCGGTGGACCGGAGCAGCCATCGAGGTCGAGATGAGGTATCGTGCGGCCTGCACGAGAATCTCGACCCTCGTCGATGGTGCTCGTCAGCGGATCGCTGATTCCGATGCCTTTGTTCACCGCCTCGATGGCTTGCGCCAAGCGCACGTCCTGGCGATCCGGCACCTCAGGGTTCACCTAGCGGCCGGTCGCCTCTACACCGCTGGCTACGTTCCTCCGCCACCGGTGGCGGGTGAACTCGGAGGCTCGGCTGCCAAGGATCGCTTCACTCGACGCCTCAGCAACATCGCCGTGATGCTGCACTCGACTCAAATGGCGCTGGCGCAGATCGATATGGTCAAGGCGCAAGTTAAATCGCAAATCGAGCGGCTTGGCCAGGCTGTCGAGGTTCTCCTGACCGTCTGGCGTAACCATGCCTTCTCGGTGCTGGCTTCGTCGGTCGACGCCCCTGAACTCACCAATTCTTACAAACTCGCTCTTTCCCATTTGAAAGGGATCAACTGATGCCCAGCTCTCCCGCGATCATCACCACGTCTGAAAGCGCCGACATCGCCCTCTCGGCCGATGATGAAGCCTACGTCCTGGCATTGCGGCAGTCTCTCGACCGCAAAGATCCCATCAGCATCACCAACTTCGGCCAGGATGTTGGAGCGCATGTCGCGCAACACACCGACGCCCTCCTCGCTCGCGTCAGCGGCAGCGACCTGAACATCATTGGCGACAAGTTGGGGAAAGTGCTCAGCAAGGCCCAGGGCATCAATACCAGCCGTCGTTTCAGCGGCATCCCCGTCGTCGGTAAGATGATCGGCAAAGTCGTCCACTTCAAAGAACGACTGCTGACCACTGTAAAGTCCGCCAGCGAGCAAATCGGCGACATGATGATGGAAGTCGACTCCGTCCGCGGTCGGTTGGTCGCCGAGGTTGGCGAGTTGGAGACAATGTACTCCAACGTCAAGGACGAGTACCGGCTGCTGGGGCTGCATATCGTAGCCGCCAAACAGCAGTGCGAAGAATACCGAGGGGAAGCAGCCACCCTGGCTGCCAAGGTTGAAGCCTCCAATGATCCCGAGCTTGCGCAGGAGTTGGCCGATCTTCAGCAGGACATCAACCGGCTGGACAAACGCTCCACTGATCTCGCCGCCTTGCAGGAGTCGGCGCTGCAGACGCTTCCCGCGATCAGGATCATGCAGCGCAATTGCCATTCCTTGGTCGAGAAATACCAGACCATCCAGACTGTGACGGTACCGGCCTGGCGGCGGCAGATCGCACTCGCCATTACCCTTGAGGAACAGCGTGAGGCCGTCGAGCTGGCTGAGGATATCGACAACACGACCAACGCCTTGCTGCGACGCAATGCCGACCTGCTGCACGACAACGCCGTGCGGAGCGCCAAGGCCAACCAGCGCCTGGTGATCGACGTCGAGACCTTGCAGCACGTACAGGACCAGATCATCAAGACCTGCACCGAGGTCATCCAGATCGAAAAAGCCGGGGCCAAGGAGCGGCGGGATACCGAAGCCAAGCTGCAAAACATGCGCACGGCACTGACCGTCAAGCTCCTTTCCGGCAGTGACAAGGCGGCTTAACCCGCTCATGGCCAAAACAGTGGTCGATATCAGCCGCGACAGGCTGGAGGCAGCGACAGAGGTTCGACCGGTAGGGGGCGACCTTCCAGTCCGCTTGTTTGACCAATTCGACCATCTGAAACTACGGGTGGGCCGCCTGCAGCATTTGGGGTTTGTATGCCTGGCGGTCGTTGGCACGTGCTTCCTTGGTGAAGTTGTCACTCACGACAACCCTGATATCGCCCAAAGCACTGCCGACATTGCGGCGTTAACCAGTGCGACGCAACACCCTGCCGTGTTGGACACATCGGGTTCTCGACAGCTCCCCTCCGATGAAGCATCACGGGCGTTGCCCTCTTCATCCGACACGGAAACCATTATTCCTGGTGCAAATGCACCAGCTTCTTTGATGCCCCGAGAGAGTAGATTCCTGGGCTGGCGGCCGAAACACCCGCGCGGGGAATATTCTCAGATTTCCAAAAGACATATCGGCGCCGGTAACGGTGACCTCGACCAGACCACGTATTTGACGTACCGAGGATAAGCGAATGACTGATCAGACCATCGCGTTTCCAATGACAGAAGTCGAGTTGCCGGAAAGGCTTTTGACCGACATCCGCAACCTCAAGAAGCGTGGCCTGAGTTGGACTACGGCCGGGAGAATTGGCGCTGCCATCGGCCTCACGGCTCTTGCAGTCACCTCGCTGGTGTCATATTTCATGATGCCGGATCTTCAGTCTCTTCCAACCGACATTGATATCCCCAGCGCTTTGTTGACGGTCTCTGTTCCCAGCAGCCTCGCTGGCGGCAGCCATGCTGGCATCGAGTCCATGGCCAGCGTAATGATGGGGTGGATGTCCGGTACATTCGGAAAAGTCATTGGCGGTGCGGCGATCCTTGTCGGACTTCTTAATGGCGTTATCCGTCAAAATGTCTCCGCAGCGATTACGGGCATTGGTGCCGGAATGATGATCACCATGGCTCCTGACATTATGGGCACGATGCTCGACGTTCCTACGACATCGTCATCCGCCGGCGCAGAAAGCCGCAGCACCGCTCCAGAAAAATCCATGCTGCAGAAGTCCATCGAAGCCCACGATTGGAACCAGGTGCGCGCGTTCCTCGATGGCGACAGTTCGCCGTCGGCGGAATACCTCCTGACCCAGATCGCCGCGCAGCAGAAATCGTCCGATCTGCGCGATCTTGCCACGCAGCTCGATGCCATTGTTGCCCAAAAACAGATTTCCGTGGCGCCAAACCGCCTTTATACCATCGAGCAAGCGGCTTTTGGTGCCGCTACCTCGCCGGCGGCGCTCGACTGGGCCGCATCGACGATGGCCTCCGCCGGTACCTTTCGCTCCACCATTCATTTCCTCTACCTGCTGGAGGGCGTCGCAGAAGCAGGCCTTCTCGGTGTGTATTTCGTCGGCTGGAAGCTGACGAGGCGAGTGCGCAGGCTTGAAACCATCTCTGGCTACAAGGTGGATGAAGAACCCAAGGTCATCGAAGCCTCTCCGACCACCAGTCCCAATAATGTGGATGCAGCGGTGGGCTATCACGGTATCGGCGGTGGCGCCAATGGTGCCTATCGCCGGCGCTATGCCATGGCTAAACGAGATGATGGTGATAACGACTTGACCGATCTTGCGACTTCCTATGCGCTTGGGGTTCCCACCAATTTGTCGGCTGCAGCGCTGGTGGGCGCAGAAATGCGTCACGAGGCCGACCATCACGAACATGAGCGTGTCGTCGTGGTCCACGATTATGCGCCGGCGCCGGTTGCCTCAGATGTTGGCGACGATGACGATAGCGACAGCGGCTATTCGGACGGCGGCAGCTCCGACAGTGGCAATGACGACTGACGCAGCCGGGGAAGATGATCATGACATCTGATGGATACCGACAACTGGGTTACCTGCTTCGTGGCGCCGCTATCGTGACGATGATCGCTCTGGCCCGGCAAATCTATATGGCCATCACCGGCAATGTGGGTTGGCCGATATCGTTCCTAGCCTCCTATCTTGCGGAACAGGACGTTCGTTTTTCTACTGGGTTTGCGCAATGGCTTATCGGGGTCATTGGATGGTTGGCTTTGGCGGCGTTTTGCGCGCTTTCGCTGACCGCCGTTTTGGAAGCCTGCACCAACAGGGCGTGGCCGGGACGCGATCGATCCTTTCTTTCATCAGGGTTATGAATTCGCCAGGGTAAGGACTCGAGCATGGACAAATTGGGAGCGACCGACGCGGCGGACACCATGGCAGAGGTTTTGTCGAGATTGGCGGCGCGCTTATCTACTGAAATTCTGCCGCAGCTTGAGACGGACGGAAAGCGTGGGGACAATTTGCGCAGGATCATACAAGAAATGCATGACGTATCGCTTGCCTGGATGACGCCGCCGCAGTCGGAAATACCCTGAGCCACCTCATGAAATTGGCTATTCAGGCTGGGGCTGCGCGCCGCGAGCAAGAGGTAAACGGGATGGAAGCATTCGGTGAAGGAGTGTCGGTTGTCGAGGCGAAAAATAAGCCACCGTTCAACAACACGCTTTTCTTCCATGACGAGGCTGGTCGGGCGTGCCGTTATCTGACAGATCCACTTGCGGAAACCTATCTGGCCCCACCCGAGAATCTCGTCAAGGATGGCATGCTGCCTCCTCAAGAATTCGAGGTGTGCGCAGCTTTGCTTGAAATGAAATTGTTCACCGAGAGAGCTATTTCCTACGGCACTTGGAGTTTCTTCCGACGCTCCGAACGCCGAGCCGCATGGGAAATTGCCCGGCAGAAACAAAACCGGCTTATGGAGTTAGTCAACAGCAGTCGCGAGCACAAGGCAGCGATCCGTCGTATCGTAAGCGCAATGCCGCCAGATAATGGCGGGCGCGAAGTGCTACGGCCCTATACGAAGTAGAAGCTACAAGGCGAAGAATTGCGATGTTCCTGCTCGTCTTTGCATTCCTGGGCTGGTCGATCCTGCTCAATACTCGACAGCTGGCGCTCGCTATCCAGGCCCCAGAGGCAGTTCAGTCCACCGTCCGAATTCGGCTTTTTCTTCATTTCGTAGCGATGATCTGTTTCGCGGCTAGCGTCTTCTTCGGGCTGTTGTGGCCTGGCTTCCACCTTGAAATGAAGATGAACGAAACCAACTGGTCGGTGTTTTTCTTCCTGGGTTTTGGAGTCCTCTCAGTCGGAATTTTTGGTGAGCGTCTATACCGCACCTGGACTGGTGCGCATCCGCTGAGGGGGATTGCCTTCGGCATGGTCGTCTGGGCCGCGCTCGGCGGCCTTTATATGGTCGGCGCTACCCTTGACCACTTCTGGTTCTTCTCCTCAAAGGATGCCGGCGTCGGCTGGGCCGAGGGTATCGGCGCGACGGATGTCAAATGCAACCAGATATTGCTGGTCAGGATCGAGACAGACGACGCGATCTACCGGTGCCCGAACATGGTCACCTACGGCTATATCCTGGGAACGCCATTCGCCCCTTGGCCTGATTACCACCAGGGCCGGAGCGCTGAGTTGAAGTCTGCCATCGACCATCTCAGGCTATCCGCTCAGCACCTCCAAAATCCCGACTGAGGGCCAAGCCCGCATTCAAAACTGCAAATCGCAGGCTCGCTCGAAATTGCGACCCCTGATGGACCGGATAACCTGTCGGAAGCGCTCCCTACACCGAGGACATAAGAATGGCTCGTTTCAAGGATATCGATGGTGTTCGAACCGGCAATTTATTCCGCGTTGATCCTACCCGGATCAAGGAGGATCCCGGCTTCAACATTCGGATCGAAGATGACGATTACGAACAGCGCTTGGAATCCTATACCACGATGTATCTGGCGGGCAGCGAGCCGCCCCCGCTGAAGGTTTATCTGCGCGGCGACGAAATCATCGTTGTTGATGGTCACGTTCGCCGGCGCGCGGCCTTACGCGCCATCGAACGCGGCGCCCAGATTAAGGATGTCCCCGTCGTTCAATTCACCGGCAATGATGCAGACCGCGTTGCTGCCATGCTGCAATCTGGCCAAGGCCGCGGTTGGACGCCGATCGAACTTCTGATGGGCTATAAGCGCCTCACCGCCTTCGGGTGGACCGAGAAGCAGATCGCCGAGCAGGTTGGCAAGACCGAGCAGCATGTTCGCGACATCATGGCGCTCGCTTCCGCTGACACGAGCATCCAGAAGATGATCAAGAACGGCCAGGTCTCGGCCTCTCTGGCGATTGAGGTTGTCCGGCAGGACGATCATTTGGCGACCGCAACCCTGACAGCTGCTGTTGAAAAGGCCAAGGCCGAGGGAAAGACCCGTGCGACGGCCAAGCATGTCACCGCGGTCCGCGGCGGCGCAAGCGGCCGAGATGTCAATCGTGCGCTTCGTGATCTTCTGAATGAAATCCGCCGGCAGGTCGAGCAGAGCGGGGTCACTGACGAGGATTTCGACGACCATGTCTTCCATATCGAAGGCCGGTTCCTGAAAACCCTTCAGATGTCGAGATAGGCCGGACCTGGCACAAATGAGGTTGCTGGCCCCAATGCCGGATCTTTGCCTGGAACGATCCGGTTCAACTATCCGGTCCGAGAGGCGGTCCAAATGACCGCCTTTTCCCTCGGCCGATCATTGCATTCCGAGTGCGGCCTTATAAAGCTCCAGCAGTTCTTCCTCCTCCTTCCGATCGTTCTCCTCGACCTTGCGCAGAGAAATGACCTTGCGAAGGATCTTGACATCGAAACCAGTGGCTTTGGCTTCCGAATAAACCTGCTTGATATCCTCAGAGAGCGCCTTTTTTTCATCTTCGAGACGCTCTATGCGTTCAACATACTGTAGGAGAGCTTCCGCGGCGATGCCGCCAATTGTTTCCCTGGATTCAGAGCCATCTAACATAATATCACACCACGCGTTAGCGGAAGTTCTTACAGTCTATATTCATCGCCAACCAAATTGCAACGCTTCGCGGCGAGTTTGCAGGTTCTTTTCGGCACACGCTTATCTGTGGCGACACCGGAATGAATTATGGATTTGTAGTATTATTATTGAATGCCGCAAGTCAACCACGAGAACAAGACGTTTTTGTGCGTTATGGAGCGCTGCTTGCTGGAATGAACTGGGGTATCTTTGAATGTCTAGCATGGAGCGATCATGGCGAAATTATTCAATCGCAGCGTAGTGCGTGTTTTCAGAAGCGTGACCGATTTCGGCCATAGGGCAATGGTACCGATCTCGGTGGTGATCTTCGCTGCCGCTGTGGCGGTCTGCGCCGATCAGGCGCCTTCAATGACGTGGAATTTCTGCCAAGTTGTCATCGCAATGCTCCTGGTAAGCGGCCTCGTCCTGGTCGGTACGGCCAAGCCGCGCTCTGTCATGGTCACTCGTCGCCGGCCCAGGAGAAAATAGATGGCAGACGGCGACCATAGGTCGGACCAGCTCACGGATGTTGAAGGGATCCTCACCACCCTGATTCAGCAACCAGAAATTCGTGGTTGCCGGTACAAACCGAACTCCGCACACCGCCGTGAGTGGTTATTGGGTTTGCTAAGTTCCAAACTGCATGTCCGCAATGGCGGTTATCAGTCCGACGCGTTCAGAAACGGCGTCCGCGCAGCGGGTGGCGCTGCGGAAAGGAACCGGCCATGAAAGATCCGGGACAGCCGATTCGCCGGCGGATGTTCACCTTCGACGATCCGAGCCCGTGGTGGGATAGCGTCATTCTGTTGATCGGTATCGAGGGTTCCTTGATTGGGGAAGCCTGGAAGCTTCACGACATCGAGATCGCCTGTAATGGCATTCTATTCGCCTACATCATCTCGCTCACGGTCCGCGGACTCCGCGCCGATCTGAGGGAAAAGGCCAAGAGGTACCTCCAGGGCCGCTGGTACTGGTACATCGCCATCGCTCTGACTTGCGTTGCGCTCGTCGGGGTCGTTTTCCGCTGACCCGTTTAGATCAGGACCGCAAAGCATGGATGTATTCGGTCTCGGCCCCCTCAAGTCGTGGATGTGGGGGCCTATCGGAATCTGTCTCGCCACCGTTTTGATCCTCGTAAATTTCGAGGTGACCGGCGATCGCTTCTTCTGTGGCTACGCGGCGACAGGTGGTTCTCATTCCGTAATCCGCTGTTTCGCCGTCAGATTTGGTTGGTGCATCGCCGGGGCACCACCGTATCCGTTGCGCTGATCGCCATGACGATGTTGGCGATGACGCTCACGCCCGACGGAAATCCTCTTCGCCTTATTGGCCTGGCCGCGGCGGTCTGGACAATCTGGGTAGCGATTGGCGTCGAACAGACCCGCGTCCCTCTGGTCAACAGGGCTTCTCTGGCGACAGCCGGAGATAACCGTCACGACGCGTTTATCTAACCACACATCTTGTCGCCAATGTGGCCCGTGATATTGGGCTGTCAGAATCGACAAGTAAAAATTGCCAAATTTATTCGGCAAGGAAAAAAGAGCATGAAGACATATAAACTGACAGGCACGACTGTTAATGGCCTCCAGGCCTTCGTATCAGGTCTTCCAGAATTCGTCGGCTATGTTGTGGGTCAGGATGGCAATGCCACTGCCATCGACCTTTACCCTCTGAACGAACAATGCGAGATTATCCGCAACGCTGCGCCCGTTGGGCGGATCGAGATCGCGGAGCCCTACAGGCTGGCGGTCTGGGATGGCGATGACGTCCAGCCGTTGGCCTATGTTACTCAGATGGTTCTGGCCGCTCATGTTGGGGCAGCGATTGGTCAATCTCGCATTGGACAACGCCTATGCGTCCATTTCTTCAGTGATCATCGGAAATTTCCGATTCTGGTCGATGCCGAGTTGCATGAAATCGCGACACGGTTCTTGCCGGACGGTCGCTATCAATGGCCCAATGGAGGCGTTCAAGCCAATTGCGCACCTGGTTGCCAGGCATAATACCAACTTTCGGTGAGTGAGACTCACGGAGGGGATTCCCAAGCCGGCCAGAAT
>NZ_WASP01000015.1 GCF_009712225.1 Desulfovibrio sp.
GTCCATTGGACTCCGGAAATGGGCGCATGGGTTCTAATCAGTGAAAGTTGGTATTGATCCCCAGGGCAGGCCAGACCCGCCGGTCAAAAGGCTCGACAAGCCTTATTTTCGAATCGTGTGGAGGCGGACGAAACCGCCGGGCAAGGAGCCCCCACCCGGCGGTCTGACCGATCAAAGAGCGGCGGCGCGCTTCGTCCCATCGGCCAAGCGAAGTTCGACCCGAAGCGACGCCGGCATTCCGTCCGTCTTCGCGTGCACTTGCCGGATGTTGAGCGATTTGAATTCACTGAACCGGAACCGCCACCGGATCTCTTCCAAACCGGCCAACAAGCTGCTCACGTCCGCCTCGGTCTGGCCCCGCAGCCGTTTCATCACCTTGTCCCGAGCATCTTCGTAGGCACCCGACCGCTGCTCGTCGTGGGAGCCTGCATCCCCATCGTCGGAATAGGAAAACAGCGCATCCATCAAGATGTCCACCACCTGGCCCGGATCAGCGGTCTGGCGGACCACATAGGAAGCGTCGCAAATGTCCTCTTCGTCCTCGATGATCACCTGCACCGGTCCCTGCCACAACGTCGCGATATCGCCATCAACTTCGGCCGGAACTTGGACACAAACCTCGGTCTCGATAGCGTCGGCGACTTCGAGACCCGCAGGGAGCGACATTCGATCGAAATCGCCGCAATCCAGCAGTTCGGTCTTCTTCTCGTTCACCGAAATCGTGTGGCGGAAACCGACGATATGCCGGAACCGGTCGTAGCTGGGATAGCCGTGGTATCCGATCTCATCGGTGTAAAGCGCCAAATCGGCGGGCTTGCTTTCCAGAAGCTGGGAAAGCACATGGTCCTGCACCCGTTCGAGATCGCAGACGGCGATGTTGGCACCGGCAGCGACCACCACATCCCGCGCGCCACCCCAGCGGCTGCCGTCTTCGTCCCGAGGGGTCCAGCCATTAAGAAAGAAGGTCGCTTCCGGCAACTGGATGCCGAGCGCCTGGGCCTCCATCCACAAATTGTGGGACAGCGAATGCCGGCCCGCTTCGGCGATCACACCGAACAGGGCGCGCCGCGCCTCGGTGGTCAATTCATCATAGAAGGCATTTCGAATGACCTGATCGCGGGTGGGCAGAACCAGTTGCAGATCAGCCGTATCCACCACGTCGATCACCGCGAAAAGCGGCGAACCATGCACTTGAACCACACTGAACTTTTGCCCATCCGGCAATGACCGCACCAGATGACCATGATAATTGATCAGCCCTTTGAAATAGCCCGACCACAACCCGTTTGTGCTACCGACCGGACATTTGTCCTTGAAGACATGAATGTTGCAGCCCCGCCAGTGCACGGTCTTGATCGCACCATCAGACAGGGACCGTTGCGTTACCGGCACCCCATTGATAGTTACCGCCACCGGATAGTAGAGCACGGCGTTCTGGATGACCTGGCGAAGGTCGGCTTCACCACGGCCCTGGCCACCGGTCACGTAATGCAGGACCGTCCCCGAGACGACGGGATCGGTATCGGGAACCACCGGGGCATCCTCCTGCCCCAAGAACACCGCCTTGGTCAACCTGACCGTAAACCCGGCCGAGCGAACCGTCACTCCACGGGTAGCCAGGCTGTAAAAGCCCATTCCGGCGGCATTTTCCATAACGTCGGTACGTTCATCCCAGTTCGAACCGCCGAACGTCACCAGCGCCTGGAAATCATCAATGCCTTTGCCGTTGTCGCGGATCGTCACCGCCACCCCGTCCTCGACCGGCACCAGCGAAATATCGACCGCGGTTGCGCCGGCCCGCCGACAGTTCTGCAGCAGCTCGGCGATGATGGTTTCGTCCGAAGAGTTGAAAAGCTGATCAGCTTTGACCAGCACCTTAGGGCCAACAGCACCGGAAATACGGGAGATGTGCGACATCGGGTCGTCCTTTGATCTAATGAAACAGGGCATCTCGTCCCCACCCAGGAAGTCTCCCATTCCCCGGAAATCTCACAATATAGGCGCCCCGCAAATGCAAAGTTGCCGACCCTAAGGCAAACCGATGGGGTGCAGCGTCAGAACGCAAAAGCCATCTGGGAACAGGCCCCCGCCCGGATCTCCGACAAGTGGGCACGGAGACGATCGATGAAGCGCGGCGGAAATCGCAACGAGCTGGCCGAAGCTCGTGCCAGAAAGCCGGCCGTCTGCCTTTCGGTCAACGGCTTCAGCGGATAGGCCAAGAAGTCCTGAATGCGGGTGAGGGGACGACCCAAGGGGTTCTCCGAGATGTCAACCGACATCACACGGCCATCCTTGCCCCATGCCGCGTTCGGCCATCGCTGGCCGCCGCGCCGCTCGCCGCCCTGCCGGCCGAGGGCTGGACCAGGATTTGCCATCCGAGATGCGATCCAGGCAGGAATATCCTTGGTCACCGCGTTTCCCGTTAGCATCCAGCGGGAACCTTTCTTCACATCTTCCGCCGGCAGGGTCCAGTCGGCCGGCAGGCCCTGAAGGCGCTCGGCATCACGGATATCCGGCGTTCCGACCTGACCATCGGGAAGGAGGATCGCTGGCGCCGAGTTGATGCCGATCGTCGAGCCTCCCTTCAATGGCGGAATGGCATTCAGCGCCGCTCCCAGCCCTTTGTTGCCCTCGGTCCAGTAGAACCCCAGCGCGTGCTGGTCCAAATCGATCTCGGCCGTCTGCACGGCCGCCAGCGGGCCGGCATCGTCAGCGAACAGGATCTGGCAGGGATCTCCTTCCAGGCAGGCAACGATGAAGATCCGGCGGCGGCGCTGGGGCAACCCAAATCCGAGGGTGTCTATGACCCGGTAGGCCCAGCGGTAGCCGAGCGCGTCGAACTGTGAGGTGATGTAGGCAAGCCCTTCTCCGCCAGCCAGGTGGATCAAGTTCACGACGTTCTCCAGAATGACGGTTTCCACCTTGCGCAGAGCGAGCAAACGGAAAACGTCGCGGACCAACCCGCTTTTCTGGCCGAAAATACCCTCGGTTCGCCCTGCCTGAGACACGTCGGTACAAGGGAAGCCTCCGACCAGCACGCGGCCATGCCGTGGCAGTTGGTCGAGAAGGCGCACGTCCTGGTGCAGGGGAACGTCGGGACGCCAGAGGCTCAAGACGCTTTGGGCCGCTGGCTCGATCTCGCAGAACATGATGGGCTGGAGGCCATAAGGCTCCATTCCCAACTCGAAACCAGCAATGCCCGAGAACAGGGAAATGCTCTCGACGGCATTGGTCTGAGCAATGGGGAAGCCGGCGGCCGGCGGGGCTGTTGTCATGTCGGTCTGAATTCCTTGACGACGATCAAGGAAGGATGCAGCAGATTTCGCCCACTGAAATTTCTGGATATCCGGCAGAGCGGCGCGCCGTCGGCACCCCTTAATCCGCCAGCAGGAGGCCATCGCTATGGCCTTCTGGTCGACTTCTGCAGGGCTCCAGACGCATTCCCAGGCTGCTGAAGTTCACCTGAAAAAACCACTTTGGCCCGCAGTTGGAGGACCGCTGTGGGAGGGACCAGCAGGAGCACGCCTAAAGTACTACCCCACCCCGCCCGCTGGCCATCGGGACCGGTAGGACCGCCGACAGCTTATTGAAGGCGAGAAACTAGCACTAAGTGCCAGTTATTCGCAATTTGATCGAAGAAAGGGAAAGGTCATGATGTTTCTGGAATAGGCATCGCCTGAGGTAACACGATGACCATGGCTGGAAACGTGGAAAATTCCTGCATCAGGAAAGGGGTGCGCCTTGTTTACTGGACAATGTGCCGACCGAAGATTGGCCGAGGCTGCGGGATTTGACCTATGCAGATAAATCGTTGCGACCGGCCGGTCACAGTTGAACCAATTGCAAAAGATCTGACGGCACCCTGCGCCGAATTGATGTCCCAGGCCCTTCGAATGTTGATGACGATCGCGAGGTCGCTTTCGATGGATGGTCGAACCATAACCATCGCCGACCTGGAAAAGCTCACTGACCGCCTGATCGACGTGCCGTCGGTCCGTGCCGGATTGGCACCCCTCTCCGCAAAATGCGAAGCGTCGGCTCGCCAGCAGTTGCTGGACGGTCGACGTGTCCAATGTCTTATGCGCGGGTTGACCAAACCGCTCGAACCCTTGCTGGCAGATCCGGCTTCCGGCTTGAAGCGAGCGCATCTGCCGCAACTGCAGCAAGCGTTCAGGCAAATTCTTGGCGACGCAGTCTGGGAAACGAGGTGCCGCCAAGCTAAGGCCGTCGCCGAAAACTGCAGAGAGCACGGCCCCGTAAACTGGGATGTCTTTCAGAAGCACCCAGAATTCGTCCTGTTGCGGGAAGCGATCCTGGTGAGCGTCGCCCGGCGCTTCCTCGACGCCCCATTCGAAACCAGAAAGGGCTGGTTCAAGGTGGTGATGAATCATTCTCCCACTGCGGTTAGCGTCGACCCAAATATGTTCATTGTCAGAAAGGTTGAGCGGGAACGAGCCCCGTTCGACGACGCAGTCTTTGCCCGCACAATGCAAGCATTGTTCTCACCGGTCCATCCAAGCACTTACAATTCCGAGGATGAAGAGGCCTTCGTCGCGCGTTGGAAGGCCACACCGGGAAAGATTTTCGGCAGGCTATTCGTAGAGTTGCGCAAATCAAAATCCAAGCAATGGGGGCACACATGTCGACGATAACGTCCGGCCACGGGGGAATTCAAGCAACCTCAATGTCTATGGCGACCGCTCCATCGAATTGTCGACGATGATTTAACCGTACAGTTGTTGTCTGTTCGCACAATATCGGCCGGCGTTGCGGATTGTTTTCACGCGGCGCGGAACATCTCCCCAGCATTCCTGTCGGTCATGGCAAGCAAAGTGGGATCGCCCAGCGGAACCTCTTCGGAGGGTTGGGCCGGTGCCAGACCGGCGGCGTTTCGTATTTCATGCATAACCGCGCGAGCGAGCAGGGGCGGTACCGAATTGCCCAGTTCGCGAAATCCTTGCATTACGGTGCTGTGGAAGCGGAACCAGTCGGGAACGCTGTGCAACCGCGCTCCCTCTCGCACCGTAATGACCCGAGGGCGGACAGGGTGGAGCGGCCGCGCCGCGGTCTGCGCCGAATGCCGCTTTCCTTCATAGGAGCGGGCAACCGATCCTGCGCGCAGCGTAGGGGCCTGTCGTTCGAGATGCAGCCGAACCAGATTGTGGCCTTCGCACTTACCACCTGGCGGAACCGCGGCATACCGCTCGACCACCGCCGGGGCATGGACGGTCCGCTTGCTGCAGGTCAGCATCGCCGGGTTCCAGATTCGACGATAGGAAAGATCGTCAGGATCGTTGGCGAGCCCGCGCATGTATTGGGCATAAAGGTTGGCGCCGCCCCAGTGTCCGGTGGCGTCAACCTCATCGGTGTGCAGCAACTCTTCGAATGCATCCGCCTCCGGCAATCCCTCCAGTGCTTCGGCCACTGTCGGCGTCCGCTTGAGCAGCAGATCCGGCATCAGGGAATGTGTTGCGTCCGGATAGACGGGAGCCTTCTCGCCATAACGGTAGATCAGGAGCATCACGCGATCCCGGTTTTGCGGAACACCGAACTCGGCCGCATTGAGGATCCGCACCGGCGTCACGACGCCGTAGCCAATCTGATGATACGCCTCGACCAATTCATCGAGCAGGCCGGAGAACTGGCCGGAGGCCATGCCGGCGACGTTCTCCATCAGCGCGTATCGCGGCTCAAGTTCTTGGACGAGACGGTGGAAATGAAAAACGAGTTCATTGCGCGGATCGTTGTAGTCGCGTCGCCCCGCGCTTGAAAATCCCTGGCAGGGAGGGGCGCCAAGCAGAAAATCGGGGCTGCGGCCCAAGGTCACCAAGTCGATCTCATCCTTGTGGCTGGCAGCCCGTCGAAGGTCGATCCCCTTGGCGAGAGACAAGTCGGCCGCGACCGCCCTGCCGTAACCGAAATTATGGTGATGAACGGCGCAATGGACGGGCTCGAGGTCAGCCCCAAGTGCCACATCAAAACCCGCTTGCTCGGCGCCAAGGGCCAGCGGCCCGCCGCCACAGAACAGATCGAACAGAACGCCACGTCGTGTCGGCTCAAGAGAAACCATTGGCAAAGATCTCCGGGGATGATGGTTCAGAGACGGCGCGCTGCGCCAACGAGCAAGGGACGGAGCGCTCGTTCCAGCTTGGCGATCTCAACCGCGGGATCGGCCGAAATGACGTCGAACCGACCGCTGACGGGATCACCCTGCGAATTGACCCACTCGAACCAGGGCAAAATCTCCCCGCGCTCCGTGCCGTCAGCCATCAAGAGCACTTCCTTCGGAATGTCAGAACCGTAGAAGATTTTGTGGCCACGCTTGAGAGCGACCGGGCCGCACAGGCGTAGATCATATTCGACACCGTCGACCAGGTGGGTCAGCAGGGTGATCGAAGCGTCCTTCCGCCGAAAGTCCAGGCCATGAGCCAAGACCACCTCCCGGACGATCCGGTTTTCGGTAAAGGCGGAAAGATCGACAAGGTACTCAAGCTCAGACATCGGAACTCCAGACAATCATGCAGCAATTCTATGGAGAGAGCGCTTCTCCACCATTTTGGGCGCTGGCCCGCAGACCATCAGCGCGACATAGCGTCGGGTGGAAAATCCGTCATCACGGCGTCCGTAAAACGGAGTGCGGCGCCACGAAGGTAACCCCGCGCTCGGTCAATGCCGATCCAGCGCCGCCCAAGACGTTCCGCAACCACGCCGGTGGATCCGGAGCCAAAGAAAGGATCGAGCACCAGGTCACCAGGTTGCGTCGTCATCAGGATTGCGCGTTCCGGCAGGCTCTCAGGAAAAGTCGCCGGGTGGATTTTGATGCCGGCCGCCCTGCATGCCCGACGGTATGGGTCGTTCGACGATGAATTTGCTTTGATGATCAGGGTCGACGGGATCGCGCCGCCATTATCCTTGTCAAAAGCACCAACGCCGATGTCGATGCCGGATGGCCGGATGCCGGTTTTGTAAGGGCGCTTTTTATCCTTGTAAGGCTGCAGGACCATCTGATTGTTGGCCGCATCCTGGATCCCGTCCTTGACGTTCACCCACCAATAAATGGGTTCGATGGTTTGTTTCAGCCGCCGCCGGCGGATCGATACCCAATGGATGGAGCCCAGCTTCGCCGGATTGTGCCACCACCACCGCTGGGCCAGCTGCATGCCGCACCTGTCCTCCATGCCAACGGCAAATCTTTCCAGATAAAGGCTCTGGAACGGCTGGCCGCGCCGGTACACCTCCGCGCCAAGATTGATGAACATCGAACCGCCGGGCGCCAACAGCGGGCGCCAGAGGTCCACAAGGTCGAACATCCAGGACAACCACGTGGCTGCATCCTTCGGTCCGCCGTATTCCTTCTGGCTCAAAACGGGGTAGGGCGGAGAGGTGAATATGGTATCGACGGACCCGGGCTCGATAAGCGAAGCCGCTTCCTCAACATGCCCCCACAAAGCCAGTCCCCGGGATGTTTCGAACACCGCCAGCACCACTCCTGGCCGTGCGTTTTCAAGGACACCAAAAGCCTTGTCAGTGAGTGACCAGTGCCCGCGACGTCGTGCCTCGATCAGGCCCTTGATCTTGCCGAACTGCTGGGCGTGCCGAACTTGCCGCTCGAAGAGATTGCGTGGCCCGCTGCCGACAAAGATCGCCTCCGCGCTGCGGACCTCGGTGGTTGCGCCGTACTCGGCGGCCACTTGGTCATAGACCTCTGCAGGTGAAGCGGAGCCGCCATTCGCTTCAAGGCATCGCATCAACGGCAGCAGCAGTTGTCCTCGGCTCGGCAGCGAAACAGTCACCGAGCGCTCGGCGTCCGCTTGGGCGTATCCCTCGGCCAACCGCGACCGCTTTCCTGGTGAGATGGAACCGGTCACCGGATTATTCTTCACCACCGCCACACCTCCTCTAATTGATCAATGCGGGCCTTCCTTCGCGCCAAAGAACGCGATCAGAATAGGGCCAGTTGTTGCGCGACCGGCTTCCGGCTGGCCGCAACCATGGCCACCTGAGCGATTTCCTCGACAGCAGTCTCGACCTTTTCAATGAAGCGATGGACGTTCTGCCGGACCCCGCGCAGGCAGAGACCAACATGCTGGCCGACGGCGACGAATGCCGGATAGATCACGGACTGGCCCAAAATCTGGTGCTGAACGGTCAGGACCTCGCCAGCCACCAGGGAGAAGGGTATGCCCTTCACGGCGGCATGTTCAGCCGGGGTCAACTGGCGCAGCAGGTTGGGATCCGAGGGATGCTGGACCTTCGGCTCCGTGCTGCGGACCTTGTAATAATCCTTGCAGACAGTCGGCACAGACGACGACGCGGCATCGACGATCTGCATCTTGAAGCCAGTGCCCCATCCTTCATCGGCATATTTGACTTGGTCCCGAGCCTGCTTGGCCTTGAGCCCCGCCATCTCCGACCAAGCGCCGGCTGCAGGATCAAGAATCTCGCCCAGGGTCGCCTCCTTGACCCGCACGGGGCAGAGGCCGTCCCAAGAAAAGCCTTGCCCATGCGTCACTGCCACGGCGCAGAGGCGCTTGCGCCCTTCGAGCGCCCCCATCTCATTGCCGTCAAGGATCGTCTCGTGGAGGTCGTAGCCCAGGATCTTCAATACAGCGCTGATGGCTGCCCAGCTCGCTGTGTTCTGATAGGGCGCGACGTTCTCCATGACGATCACCGCTGGCTGCGTGGCCTTCACGATGTTGAGGAAGGTAACGAACAGGTGGCCGACGTCGGGATGCCCCTCGGCGCTGGTGAGCCGCCGGCGAGCCCGGCCGCTGAGGCTGGCACCATCACAGGGAATACCGGCTTGAAGGATCGACACTTTCGGCAGTTCGCCAAGCTCGACGTCGTCGGCCGATCCGCAAATGGCGACACCTTTGCCCGAGCGCCACACCGGGTTGTTGCGTAGGGATGCCTCAAGGAAGCGGCCGTTCAATTCGATGGCAAAGCCCATCTCGGTTTCGATGCCGGCGCGCTTGAAGCCCTCGTGCAAAGCGGCTTCCATGACCCCCCCACCATGGAATACGCTGCCGACGGTCAACGGCACCCCGGACGCCAGTTCCTGCTGGAGACGGTTGAGCCTTTCTTCGGTCGCCAATTCGTCGGGATGTACCGTGACGACGATCTTGCCGGGCTTGAAGACCACCTTCAGCCGCTCGACGCGGCCGAGAATATCGGTCAGGCCGCTGAAATTGATGTCGACCACTGGGTAATCGGGACCTTTGCTCGAGACACGGCGATCGCCATCGTCGGTAATCTCGATCACCAGGGTGCGATTGGCAGGATCGGGGATCAGGCGAAACCTGACACCAGGCAAGGCGCCGGCGTCGCGCAGGCATTGCCCCTGCAGCCAAATTCGAGGAGCGCCGCGATGCTGGCCGAGACCAAGATATACCCTGTGTTCCATCTGCCTGAATTCCTTCAACCGTTCCTTACCGAAAAATTCTAACCTCCTCCGCTCGCTTCAAAATTTGACCCACCGGGCAACGAGCATGCCCGAAGAGACCCGTCTCAGCGTCACCAGAACGCGAGAAAAAAGCGCCACCTCCCCTGAGGAAAGCGGCGCTTGATTTTTCGTAAACCGCCAGGGCAATTGGCCCTGGCCGAACACAGTCAATTGATCGGAATGATCACCCGCGAGTCGATGTCTTGGCGATGGGCGATAGAGCAATCGCCAGGGGCGTCGGTTTGCAAGTAGATCCGCCAACCATCATCTCCGGCCTCGATGTAGACTTTGCGTGCTTCCTCGTGATCGGCCGGTGGCCGTCCCGGAAAGCCTGTCTCGGAGGCCGTGATGCCTTTGCTGATCGGCCGCGGGCGCATCCCCGCGAACTCGCGAAATCGCTCTCGTTCGACGTGCCGTGCGACCCGGTGCAGAGCGTCCGATACCTGCCACATGAGATGGTGAACATCGTCCACCAGTTCGTTTCGAAGCGGTGTGCAGATCTTCAGAAAATCGAAATCGGCGCTTTGAAGGAAGCAATACCATGTGCTGAGTTCGGATTCGAGGTAGGAAGCCGTTTTCTCTATTTCCTCGAATTCGGTGGGTGCTTCGGAGATCAAGTCCCCCACGTAGGAACGGGCGAACCGGATCACAATTCCGTCGAACCGCTTCAGACATTCGGGATCAACACCGAATCTGACCGAAGCCCTATGAAATTTCTTGGAGATCCGATCAAATTCCATCGCCACGGCGATGAAGGACCGGAAGAAAGCGGGAATTATTCGTGCCATAATGAATACCTTTCAAAGGCTGAATTGAGGATGCGGCCCGCCGAGTTACCCACCATTTCCTGAAACCAGAGGATGGGCGGTCACAGGCGGCGGCGCCGGCTTGAATTAGAAGAGGTCGGGGAACTCACCCCGCTCGATCCGTTTCCCCATCTCAGCGAGGGAAGTCATGCTGGAAGAGAAGCGTTCGATGGTGAGGCCGTAATAGGCGGCCTGCTGGGCAATGTACTTGTCCAGCCACGCGACTTGGTCCGTTGCGTCCCCAGCAGTACGGGAACTGGGCGCAATGTCCTGAGCTTTGGCCATAATGTTTTCCTAGCTGCAGACGAGCAGATCCATTGCGAACTGGTGTCGCAAGGATTTGAACGATCTTGGATGATGGATGCGCTTGCTTCTGAACAAGCCAGCTGGTTTGTGAGAAAGGTTGGACAAGTCGCCGCAGCGTCCTGTCCAACCGTTCAAATCACGATTTCATTTGGCAAAAAAGGCGAACACCTTCGATTTGCGACTGACGCGGATGTAGTCGTTGTGCCCAGGTTCGGCATTGTAGGAATTGGCAACAACGCTCTTATCGCTGCGCGGATTTCCGTTGCCAAACGGACGGCACCGTCGAATCCAAGACTGTGCCCGCAGCGGACGAAACCCTCGCGGCGCTACGGTCTTAGTGGGAAGCGGAGAATTTGAGTTGCGCCGAATTGTCAGCAAGCATAATGACACCAACGTCATAGCCATTGCTGTCGAATTTCACTAATCGATGAAGGACCGAACGACAACGGGCGGTCTCGACACGGAAAATCTCGATCGCGTGGTTGTCATTCTTTGCAGTAGGGCATGACCGCGGCGTCAGGCCGTAGGCGTCAACCCACGACTGAAACTCGCTTGGATCACAAGAAGGGTGTACCAATTTCTGGATTCGGTAAGGAGAAGTCATGGAGCACTCCGTTCTTTCGAGGAATTTAATATCCCATCTGGGGCTAACGTCGCAAATTCGGGCGATCTCCACCGCCATACCGTCGCCACATGCCACGACCGCGGTCAGGCTGACGTGCGAATCCGACGCGAAGACTTCGCGTGGATTGGACGATCTTGATCGATGATTGGGCGCAAAGCACGCGATGAGCGGAGAACAAATCTCCAGTGATGAAAGCCTAGCTTAGAGCGCTTGTCTCCGCGACGAGAGAGGGCTTGTGGCGCGCTTGCAGTCCGAAAACTGCCTTTGCCCCACCCTGGCAAAGCAGGTGACTCGCGCAAGGGCGAGAAGAGGCGAAGTGGTAAAAGTCTACCAGAGGTCGGGATTTCTCTGCAACTGACATCAAATACTATCGGTATGATCCGAGATAAGTGCTGTGCCCAGAAGAGCGATCACGAAGGCTACTCCGCGGACACTAGCATCGTTACCAGGAGTTTCCCCGCCGTCTATTTCAACCCAGGCATCTTCGGGCGCTCTCGAACCGTTCGCCCGCGGCCGATGCCCACAACAGTTCCATCCTCTTTCGCTTCGCGCCTGGCTTTGGCCAAAGCGACGTAATCCAAGCCAGCCGGATGGAACTGCTGGGCCGCCAACCCACGAACCGTGTGGGCGTATTTCCGCCCGACCAGGTCGCCGTCCTGCCCGATCCTGCGGATTCCGACCATTTCCCCGGCCACTGGATCATCCTGCCCGATCACCGGATCGAACCATCGATCCGTCACCAGGAAGTACAGCGAATCCCGCGACTTCTGCATGATCTGATCGCCAACTTTGATCCCACCGAAGCGAAGAGCCGGGGAGGCTTGCGCTTCTTGCGCTCGACTGGCTCTACCCATCGCGTCCCACCACCGTCGGCAATCCAAGTCACTGGCGGTTCCCCTTACAAGTCTTCCGGCACATCAGGACAGGCAGCGCAATAGGCCATGTGCCCGGCCGGGGTGATTTGGTAGGTCGATACCTTGACTGACAGCGGGCCATAGCCAACGACGAAATACGTCGGTTTTGCGAAGCCTTTGGCCGTCAAAGCGTCACCCACCTTCTTTCGGATCTTCGCGGGCTCAGCACCGGGCAGGTCCTGGCCGAACAGAGCTTCAAGCGCGGCGCTCTCGGCTTTCGTCAAACCAGGGACACGGACTTCAGGCTCGGTCATCGACCTTTCCTCTTTTGGGTACGGCCATCGCGCATTTCCACGATTTCAGTGCGTCGCCGAAAGCCAGCCAGCCGGTAACAGACTGAATTGTCACTTAGCCGCCGCCTCGGCGCTGTCAACCAGCTGCAGTCGCTAGCGCCGCGCACCAATCCATCCCGACTGGCTGCGTCTTCGTTGACGAACTTGTACGAGCATCAATTTCCCTCTGGTTCCAATGGCACTGCGCGAAGATGATCGTCCTCGCCAACCACGACGCGATAGCCCGCGCCTTCTATCAGCCCATAGACGGCGCTTTTGCGAGTCGCGTATTGACCACCGCCGTTGCCGATCATCGCTTTGGCGAGCCACATCCTCTTGCTGCCGGTGACCTTGCCAAGAACAATCCCGATCCCGAGAACGACACGGCCATCCGCCGTCAACCCCACTCTCTCGCCTTCAGCCATCGGCCATTCCTCCGCAATCACCAGCCGGGATACAGCGCGACCAGGCGAGCCCAATCCGCGAGACAACCGGCGGCATGCAGAACCGAGATCGCGTCCGCTGCCGGCCATTGCCAGGGCACCCGAGACAGCCAGGTCTTGTCCTCGCCGCCCCGATACAGCCACATGACTGTTGCCACCATCATCTGCCTCGCCGCTGGAAGGGCCTTGTATGCCTTGCGCCAAGCGGTCATAGCCTCGGGAATTACCTCGTCCTGGCGCCAATCGACAGCGGTCGGCCGCACCGCATAATGCGGCTGCTCGCTCCGCAATGGCTCGTCGAGCCGTTGAAAGAACGCCTGCATCTCGTAACGGTCCAGAACGTCAAATAAGTGGTCTGCGAATGGCTGCGCATTGCCCCAAAAAGGCGGTTGCAGCTCCACACCGCACAGCCGGGCCATGGCGATAGCCTCACCCGCATCCATCGCTGGCCGCTTGGCCACCACGTCGAGCAGACGGATCTTCGGGAACCGTCCGGCCGCCAGGCTTCTCGACACCAGGGCATAGCCGACGACGGCAACCGGCATGCTGGAATGGTGCACGTAGCCGCGATCTGCCTTTTGCAGATCGCCAATCGTCACGATACCGCCCGGCGCGATTTCGAGTCCAAGCTCGTCCAGGACCTCCTGCGCCTGAGCCATCGACTGATCGACCATTAAACGATTCATATCCATGGTATCACCGGTATTAGAAATCGCGGAAAACGCTCGGCAGCAATATGGCCGGCATCAGGATGGACGCGGCCAGGACACAGAGCCAATTACCAGTGTGGCCGCGAAAGGCGAGCACCACAACGCCTCGGTTTTTCCAAAGATACCACGCTGCAGGGGAAGCAAAGATGGTCGCTATGACGACAGCAATGACCCTCGTGTCCACTCGGCCACCACCGACCACGGCGCATATGATCATGGTCAACATGGTCAAGGTCCAACTGGCGCTAAAACAGGCCCCCATGTCACCGAACGGATGGTCGTCGTCTTCAGGTGGTGATCCAGCTGGCGGAAGATCGTCCGAAGCGCTTTTCGCCGATTTCCTTCTCGCGTCCGCAATATTGATGATTTCGGCCATCCTGGTTCCCCCTTCAAGCTGCGACCGTTTTGTCAAACTTGCCGGTCTCGTTGCCCCAGATTGACCAACCGGTCGCCGCCTCGCGGGCAAAGAGTTCGATGCGCGAACCGGGCACCAGGGCGGCCATATCGTCGCGCACATTGTCAGGCTTCCGGGAGTGCTCGCGGATCGGCGCCAGCCACAGGTTACGCGTCCGGCGATTACCCCAAGTGGGCTTGCCGCGTGTGCCAACCAACAGCAGTTCGGCAGCCGAGCGGAAGATATAGCCCGTCCCAAATGCGATTTTCTCGCCCGTACTGGACTGCTTTCCCCAGGTACCGCCGGCCTTGTATGCGAACCCCCATGCGCCCAACAAATCGAGCGCTTGCGGCAACATTGGGAAAGTCGCCCACATGGCCAAAACGCAATCCTTTGCGGCTAGTAGCTCGACCGGCATTCGCTTCAAATCCTCGACGGACTCGCATCCATAATGGGCCTTCGGGTTCTTCGCTTCGCCGGCCGTCGAGAAGTTCGCGAACGACCAAGGCGGGTCCGCGTAAATCAGGCGGAAACCACCTGCGGGACGCAACGACTGGAACTGTTGGCTAATCACGGCGCGGTCGATCGTCATTCAACCAAACCTCCGCAGGAGGCCCCGTCGTTCACGGCGGGGAGGAATGCGGACGGCGAGTCCGCGGGAATATTTGGCCAGCGTTGTCATGCGGCCTCCTGGAGGATGGGCGAGGCATGCCGGGCGTAACCGTAGCCGTCGGCCCGCGACAGCAGGCGGCAATGCCTGGCGTTGATGCCCTGGACGACAGCGTGCTTGGTCTGGATGTTGAACGACCCACTGGCCCGCACCGCTACACGCCCGATATGGCGGCCCATTTTCTTGCCGTTCGGAACATCGGCAACTACCATGTCCCCGGTGCGGAAGCCCCGCGCCATCTTCTCCCGTGTCAGATAGCCGCGTGGGAAGCCATTGGCGTAAACATTGGTGCGTTGATATGCGCCCCGTCCAGTTGCTTTGATCGACAGCACAGGCATGTCCCAGCCGATCACCTGGTCGACTTGTCCGGCGCAGGCCGCGTCCAGACAGTGCGCCTTGGGGATGCCAAGCCGAGAGCGGTTGTATTTGGTCCTGCCGCCAGTGGCGGACTCCACTGGCAATCCGGTCTCCCGCAGCGCGAAGAAGATGGCGTTGCGCGTGGCGTTCACCGCCGCGTCGTCGCGCAAGCGGGGTCTTGGCCTGGGCCAGCACACGCTCCAGCACGTCCGGGCGGTCGGCCAGGAACTCCCCAACGGGCATCGATCCCTTCGCTTCGTTGCACGGTTGGCAGGCCAGAGTCAGGTTCGACACGCGGTTCGAGCCGCCCTTGGCCTTAGGGTGGATATGCTCGACTTGCAAAGGCAAATGCACTGCCCCGCAGTACGCGCACTTGCGGCCCCACTTTTCGAGCAAATATTCGCGGATCTCGTATCCGGCCAACTCGCCCTGCTGGTACTCGATCCCGGAGATCTCCGGGTTCTGCATGGCCTGAGTGTCGAAGCGGACCCGCTCGACAGTCGCGGCGGACACAGGAGCCAACCCGGACAGCCGCCCTTTCCAGGACATGACGTTGTCGACAAGGGAACGCAGCGACGGCGGCAGCCAACCTTCCGGCTTGGTGCGATTGTCGAACGTAGGCCCCCGGTAGCGCAGGTTCACTGACCGCCGACGGCGGCGATAGCCTTTCCGCTGGAGTATGGATTTGCGGATCTTCTGGCCGCGGTGAGTGAGTTCGAGATGGAATAATACATGGTGGACGATGGTAGTGCCGTCCGTTTTGACTTCCTCGCGGACTAGACACATCCCGGTGGTCTTCGAGCCGGGATCTATCTTGAGGCGGATCGGCTGGACGGCGGACTCTTCAAGGATACGGTCGATCAGCCTGATGGTGAACGGATACTGTTTGTGAATGCGCGCCCTCCCGACTTTCATGAGCTTCCTGGCCCTGGCCGGATGGGTGGGCATCAAAGGCTTGCCGTGCCTGTCGAGGACGAGCACGGCGGCTTCGCGGTGCTTGGGATAGTTGGTGATTTGGGAGCTTACGCTTCCCTGCTGGGAGTCGGCTTGCGCCTTCTCCCGTGACGGCTCCGGGCTGGCTTTTCCGGAACGCTCCCCTCGGGCATGTTGGGCTATGCGGTGATCGGCGTTATGCCTCCCGCATGTTCTAGCCGCTGTCTGCCCGGACGCGTTTCGTGGCCGACCCGCCGTGTCTGCCATCCGGGCTTCGATTGTCCGGGACTGAGGAAGCATCCCGGAGTCGGTGTTTAGCGCCAATTTCAACGTAGTTGTCCTCTAACGTTTGCCAAACTCAAACAACTTGCCCTGGTCAACACGGGCCTGCCAAGGTCTCCCTCAGCAAGCCCCTCCCTGAAGGGAGGGATCATTGACCATTTCTTCAGCATCACAACATCCCGCTCGCACGAAGGCAATCAACCCTAGCCCGCGAACCCAACCACCATACCGAAAGTGCCTGTTGCCACGATTTTGTCGACCAGATCCTGTGAGCTTAACGAGTGAATCTTCCAGCTTTATGCGGGCGCCTTCCGCTTAAGGGAACGCACTTAACGAAGATCCTTCCGTCACAAGGGCTTCTTCAAGGTGACTATCACCGTGTTGACCATGGTTCCCGATTCAGCAAACGAGCCGGCCGGCAAATCCCGGTAGGTGCCCTTCATCCGCTCCACCAAGGTGCGGAAAGCAACGGCCTTCGCGTTCTCCCGAAACTCCACGCCGGCGGACATGATCGCCACCAGCTTGCCGCCGGGTTTCAGGAAGCGAACTGCATGCCTGACGTGGTCGATGTCCCTTTGTCCGTCGAAAGGGGGATTCATGACCACGCGATCGAAACTGCCCAGTGCCTCGGGCGTCATATCGAAGAAATCGCCCAGCACCACCTTCTCATATCCTGCCTGGGTCCGCAGGTGGTCGACATGCTGCGCCTGTATCTCGACGCAAGTCACTTTAGCACCGGCCTGGACCATCCTGGTCGCGAGCGCACCTCGCCCACCACTGGGTTCCAGCACGGTGCTATCTTTCAGATAGCCTACGGCCTCCATGACGCGGTGGGCAACGTCTTCGGGTGTCTCGAAGAAGCCGAAATTCTTGGCCACCGCCCGATTAAAGTCGGGCTTTGTCTCTGCGACATCGGCGCTGGCGCCGAGCACATCACCATAATATTCACCGAGCAGCTTATTGACCTCTCGCACCAGGTCATTGCGCTTGAAATGGAGGTGAGCGTTGCCATTGAGAAACACCTTGATCCGGAAATATTCGGTCTCGGCGGTGTAGGCAGTAGGGTTTCCCAGTCGGCGCCGCCCGTCGACCGCCCCGATTATGCCGGCCAGGCGGTCCGGCTGTTGTTTCCCATCAAGAACGGAAAAAACGCGTTCAACGTCACGCAAGGAATCATCGTGCCTGGTCCAGTGATTCCAGGAACCGTGCTCGTTGAAAACTCGCGTCAAGACAATCCTGCTGCCGATCTTGAAGCCGTCGTGCGACCGGAAGCGCCGATCCAAATTCGAGAAAACTTCCGCGATACCGCGGCGAAATATCATGTCAGCATCGCCCATTAACGACTGCATCGTGGCGTAGCAGTTCTCCACTGTCGCCGGCGGCGGATCTTGGCGCAGCTGCTCGCGGAACTGATCCCGCGCCTTCTTATCCATCAGCTTTTCAAGCTCGGTGGCGTTGAGCAGATGCGTCCAGACGCCGGCATCAACGTTGCGGCGCATCGACGTCAAGAAGCGGTCCCTACGCTCGGTTTCATGGTAGCCGGCGTAACGGGGGGCCAAGGCGTCTCGCGCCGCGTCGTCAAAGCTGCATACGCCCTGGATGGACGGGGCGGCATCTCGCGCAAAACGGCGCGCCTGCTCCAACAGGTCGAAGGCCTGCGCGAAAAGATCGAGCGCCTTGTTGCGATGCCCTTCCAACTCCGCAACTGTCGCCCGACGAATCAATTCCATGCCCATCGCTCAAGACCTCCGACAAAACCGATACCCGATGCTATCGTCGGTTTTGCCAGCGACCATTTGCGGTCCGGGCGAAGAACCCCCACAACCGCCGAGCCGAACAGAGATGGCGAGGCAGGAAAGTCTGCAAGGGAGGCGCAGGGCAAGCCAACTCCTGGGAATTGCGGACGATAAAAAACTATGGCACTTGCCATAGTCAAATAACCGAACTATCGTCCGTGCATGCGCCCAATGACACCGCAACGAGCTGTAGCGATCATCGACCTTCTGAAGATGAAGCGGGCAATGGTCTGGCGAGAGATGAATGCCCTGGCCGGCACTAATTATGATGACGCCGACATCTACAAATGGTGCACTCCAGGAAACAGGGGGCCGTCGGTCGCTGCAACACTCTATCTGCGCGGCAAGATACTTGAAGCTTGGCGTGAGCGGCAGCGCCAAAGAAAATATGGAAAGCCAGGCTCGCGGCTGGCCCAGATTATCGAGATCGTTTCCGGCCTGCTGCAGGGCGGCCACAAGGATGTTGCCGACAGACTGGAACGCCGCATCCGTCTTACGATTGATGACCTGGCGGCCAAGAAACCAAAGAAATTGCGGCACCATAAGCAAAAGCGGTCAGGGGAGACCGGAAAGTCGCTGGCCTCCCCTGGCTGACCCATCATTCCGCCGCGGCTGCACAGCTTTGGGAGCGCTCATTAATCAACCGGCGAACCGCAGCCGCCGTCGAAAGACCCTCACTCCTGAACTGCTCCAGCAAATTTACGATCTGGCGCTCGCTTGAATAGAGGATCTTCTTGAAGGCCGGCAGGTGCAATCGACCAATGCCGCAGCCGCCAGCCGTGTGGATCATTGCTTCAATGAAGAGACCGCGAACTCCGCGAACCGTCTCAAGCGCAGCAATGGCTTCTTCGGACAGATGAAAACGCGTCGTCTCGCCAGGCATGGAGGTCATCCGCGTGCCCAGGAACAGCCTGTGTGCGCTCATCGCCCAGATCTCGGCTTCAAGAGCAGACCCTTGGACAAAACCGCTCCGCTGGGTCGTTGCAATCCAGGATCCACGATACTTGCGCGCCAAGCACCAGGCCTCGATGAAAATCGATGCCAACCAACCATTTCCAAGCAAAAACTCGTCAATGCTGTCGACTACCGCCACCTTGAACTCTTCGCGCCGGGGGATGGCCATCTGCCAGGTGATGAAGGCGATCAGGGACACCGCCACCGCAGACCGAAGGGCCGAATGATACCGGACGGCGCTGACGTCGAGGACAACCAGCTGGTTCGAAAGGTCGATCATGTTGGGGCCATTGAACAGATGTCCACCAACGCCAGAAGAAGTCCACATCGCCAGCCCGCGCACAATCTCACTGGCGTCGTGGGGATCAACCAGCTGCTGTTCGAAATAGGCGAGGGCTTTCTGATGGAGCGCGTCCATGGTCAGCGCCTTTCCAGCTTCATGCCAGGCCTGAGCCACGATAGCCCGCAGGTGACACAGCATGATGTCCGTGGGGCATGACTGCCGCCCCAGCAGCGCAGCGCCGACGAGGGCGGCAATCAGACCGGTGACTGTATCTCCCTCGTAATCGAAATCTTCGACATGGCAAAACGGCGTCAAATTTGGGCAACCGTCTTCACCGATCGTCACCAAATGGCCATTGAGGTTACGGCAGAACGCGGTGTAATCGCCGTCGGAGTCGATCACCCACGCCCGGCCACCCTGCGCAATGGTTGAAAGGATTTGGTCTTTGACCAGGGTGGTCTTGCCGGATCCTGCTTCGCCGCTGACCACAGTGTTGAAATTGGTCATGCTCTCGAACGCGTCGAACATCATCGCTTGGCCACCCCGGGAGACGAAGGGCAAGCCGGTATAGTGGCTATTGCCCGACCAATCGCCGACAACTGGAAGGAGGTGGGTGAATTGGGATGGCGCCGCCACCGAAAAGCCCCTGCGGTCTCTGGGGGTCAGCTTCACCAGGCCAAACGGTAGAGCCGCCAGAAGAGCGCGGTGGTCATTGGCCAGACGCCGGCATCTGATGCCATAGGCTCCGGCGCGGGTCTGCAGCCGCATCATGTCGCACTCGGCACCCCGGTCCGAATCGGAGATGGTCACAAAGCTGAGCTTGAACGACACCGGGCGCTCATATTTATCTCCATTGCAGAGATCGTAGACCTTTTGCACCTTTCGTGCGTGCGAAGCGGCCGACCGGCTTAAATGGGAAACTATCTTGTAAACCGGATTCGTCGCAATCGAATGCGCGCGCCCCACTGCCGACCGATCCTTCGTGTGATCGCCGTAGACAATTGAAGCCGCCACCAGAAACTGCGAGGGCAGATCATCGCCTCCGCAGTGCACATGGGTGGCAAACATCGGCATCATTGAAACAGGGTCATAGTCGCTGAACTGATCGAGTTCCAGGGCGCCGATAACGCGATGATGGAACTGCTGGGTGAATTGGTCCTGCTCGTCCGAATCGGGTGCTCCAGGTGTCAGCGGCGTGCCGTCCTCGAGGCTCAGATTGGGAGCCAGGTCCATCACCTTCGACACCAACCCGACATGGTTGTCTATCGTCAGCGGCACCGGGTCCATGCCCAGATGCCTCAATTCAGCCTGGAAGCTATTGCGGAGGCCTTCCAGCACAGCGATCTCCGGAAAGGTTGGCTGATTAGAAGAGGGGATAGAGAACGAAACCACCACTTGGAATTTGTACACGTGGGGAGTAGCGAAGGCCGTCTGCTGCGCCTCGACGAAATGAGCGTTCTGCTCGGACACGGCTTGCTGCACGATGTCAGGGACCCTCTCACCGGGAATCTGGTCGAGCCCTGCGACCGAACTGTTGGCGAAAAGCGTCACTTGCAGGACCGCGCCCTCGGGCCAGTCTCCCGAAAGCCCGGAAACCATGCGCGATAGCCTCTTGAATGCGTCTTGTCCGTTGGTCGCCAGCACCGGCGCCATCCGGCAAACGAATCCTGCGCCGATGGCGGGACCGGAAAGACGGAACAAATGTTGATCGGGCTGGTAGCCGCGCAGGTTGAGGGTGTCCACGGACAAACCGGTTGGAAACTGAAGGGTCTTGGTCATGGTCGTCAAATTCTCCAGGTGATTTTGATTGAGGGAGTTGTCAGAAATCGCTGGCAATACTGGACAGATCAGCGAAGGGGGCGCGAATTGCGACCAGGTCGGTGAGGCCTATCAGTGACCCTGGCTGATACCAGCCGTCCTTGCGGAGCTGCGGCATTCCGCATGCGACCATTGCGTCGAGCAGGGGCCTGACAGTTCGCCAAACATCGAATCCCGATGCATCAGGACCATTTGGAAAAGCCGCAGCATGGGGGGCGGCGCAGCGTCATCCCGCGCAACCACCTTTTCTTCGATACGCTCATGACGGATAGGTGGCGGCGTTGCGCGACCGGCGAGCATCTCGCGCTCATAGTCACAAACAGAGCAGGCGGCGGGAGCGCCATAGGCTGGGTCGCGCAGCACCTTGCCGCGACGAACCTCGTAGTAACCACAGGAACACCGCACGACCCAACGGGGTTCATTCCCGCTTCCCCAGCCGAAATATCCGACAACACGAAGGCGGCCGATCTGTCGACCGGTCAGATCCGCTGCGGCCGACGGCACCATCTTTGTTGGCAATGGGGCATGCGACCTGGCTTGGTGCGGGCGCACGCGGGTACCGCGGACGGGATCGTATTCCGGCAATCGATCGCGACCGACCGACACCGCCTCCACGATTGATCGCCACCGCTCCGTTCAGCGAAGACCACTGCATCCACGTCTCCCGTGTCCGCCCGCTGCAACCAGGCCATGCACGGCCGGCAGCTAGGCAAATCAAAGGATAGGGGAAGGGATGCCGCAGAACAGCGGCCAATAACTAACGGAAATGCGCCAAATAAACAGCGTTAGTTGGCCAGCAAGACGATGGGAAGATGGTCTGCCCTGGAACCTTATTTGTTCTTGGGGCTCTTGAACGGAAAGAAAAACCGCGCCGACAAAATCAATGCCCAGGGGACAACAAACGCACCGAGAGCAATGAAGCCGCCACACCATCCCATGGCGATCTCGGCAGACATCCAAGGTTCGCCGTGGGGAACAACCAGCGGCATCATCAGACCGACGACCAAGCCGGTGAATCCGAACACGGCGGTGCGTTTGGACTGAACAGAGATAATGGCCACAGGAGCGCGTCCGTCATTTCTCATGGCTGGCCAACCGAGCGACGCGAGCACCACCAAGATCGCCACCGAAACACAGAGCGTCCAAACAAGAAGGTATGTTTGTTCCACCGGGTCGAACCAACGGCCTCCGAATAAGCAAAGAGCAAGAACCGCGGCCACCGGCACGAGGTGCCTAAGGCCATATTCATTTGCGTAAGATGCTTTTGATCCTATCGTCTTCGTCCACTTGGCTCTCGACTTTTAGGTAATTAGGTCACATCGGTCTCGGCGGCGGGGCGCGCCGATGTCACGGTCTGGATAGATGTTACTGTCCGAATGACTGCCGGCCAGCCCCGCAGGGCGGTATGAGAAGCCGTTCAGATCACGCCGAACGCTTTTGGTCCTCCGCAGACTTCGTGCGGGTCTTCCTCTTCGTGGCTGCCGACACGGTCAAGGCCTTCCCAAAAACGCCCAATGCCTCGTTTACCTTTTCGATTGTCCGAATCCCAAGGTGCGGTTGCTTGAGCAGCTGGGACTGGGACGTGGCGAGTAGGTGAGCCACCACAACGCCCTCTTCGTTGAGCGGGCAACGATGGTTTTTGGCATCGACCAGGGCGCCAAAAACAGCCTGCCTCAACCTTTGTGTCTGAAGCTTCGGCAAATTCAAAACGGACAATGGCATCTGTTCGATATTCTCCCCTCCGGCCAGATGAACCAGGTTAGTCGGACCAGTCGGGAGCTGAGGTTGGGAAGCCTTGGGGAGATCGAGAGTCGTCTCCTGTTCGAAAGCGAGGCGTCGCCGCTTCTTAATCTCGACAATTACAGGCGCCTGCAATGCCTGAACGAAGGCTTCATGCGCCTTAATGAGACGGTCAATATCCATATCCCGCCCGGATACTTCAGCCTGATCCTTGAGCAAGTCGAGAGCCGCCGAGGCCAGGGCGATCGCAGTATCCCGACCATCTTCCAGACCCAGTTCCTTAAGTCTACGCCCAGCCAGGTATCCCATGACCGCCCCAACGACCCGCTTGTTCAAGCTCATGGCCGCCGCCTGCCTGCCGGCATCCGTAAAGTATTCGGGATGATCTCGATGCAGCGCCCGCACCGCTCCGTCAACAACAGCCCAAAGCCTCTTGTAGGCCTTATCTCCTTTGGGCGGACGCGTCGGCCTTATAATAAGTCTATTCTTTGGCGCGGAGCGTTGAGGATCCGTCAAACTCTTCTCCTTTAAAGATCGCCCACGATCATCCTATATTGCCGCATTGTCGACAAACCTGTCAGCCCGGCTGGCCTTCGCCCAGATAGGCCAGATTCTACGCCAGCGCCAGAGTAATCGCCTTTTCGCGCACCGTCTCAAGTCCGGCTTCGAAATAGGTCTGGGCGATCTCATTACAGACGCTATTGCGTCCAGCGCGCATTGCCGCGATCGACGTGTTGAAGATGCCACCGAACGGATCGAGCACTGTGTCGCCGGCGAAACTGAACATGCGGATCAACCGATAGGGAATTTCGACCGGGAACGGCGCAGGATGGACTGCGGTCTTTTTCGCACCCGCAATATCGTCCCAGACTGGCCGGTACCATCGAGCATATTCTTCCCGGCTGATCCGGGAAGCCTCTTGCTGAGCGGTGGTTGGATTGCGGTAGGGTCCAGGCTTCTTCAGCAACAGAATATGCGTAAGCGTCAACGGCCCCACACATTGTCTGCCGCTGGCGTTCCGGGCAAGGTCG
>NZ_WASP01000016.1 GCF_009712225.1 Desulfovibrio sp.
TTAACACAAAAAGATTATACCACTCGTGGTAACCTTTATCAATTAAAATTACCATTAAATATTGAATACATAATTCCAAAAGATGATGCCGTGAGGCTGCTGAGTCAGGTTGTAGAGGAGATGGATTTAACAGAATTATACCAGACTTATTTCCGCATAAGGAAAAATCAAGCAACCCCAAGACAGATGCTTAAGGTTATGTTATATGCTTACATGAATCATTATTATTCTTCACGCAAAATTGAAACTGCATGCAGAAGAGATATTAATTTCATGTATCTTCTTGAAGATGCGTCAGCACCAGATTATTCTACTATTGCTAGATTTCGAAGTCTTCATTTTGCTCCAGTTGCTGAAAAGGTTATGACTCAAATGACAGACTTTCTAGCTCAAAATGGAGAACTCTCTTTAGAAAATCTTTTTATTGATGGCACAAAAATTGAGGCGGCAGCCAACAAATATTCTTTTGTTTGGAAAAAATCTGTAACTAAAAATCAACAGAAGTTATTGGACAAAATTCCTGCTTTTATTTTGAAGGCTGAAAAAGATTTTGGTATTAAAGTTTTGTACAAAGACATTGTTAAAATTCATCACCTAAAAAAACTTCGCAAGAAATTAAAAAAGATACAAAAAGAAGAAAATATCATTTTTGTTCATGGTATTGGAAAGCGAAAAAGCTTAATTCAAAAAACACTAGAACAGCTGGACGAATACCTTGCAAAATTAAAAAAATATAATCAATACATCCATATTGCCGGGGATAGAAATAGTTTTTCAAAGACAGATCATGATGCAACATTTATGCGTATGAAAGAAGATGCCATGAAAAATGGCCAGTTGAAACCAGCATACAATATACAATTTGGTACTGATGCAGAATATGTTGTTTGGATTAGTGCTGGACCTCAATGTACAGATACTACAATGCTGATCCCATTTTTAGAAGGCTTACGCCAAAATCAGAAACGAATTTACGAAAAAATAATTGCAGATTCTGGATATGAAAGTGAAGAAAACTACGTGTACCTTGAGAAAAATAATCAGCTTGCATTCATCAAACCTTCGAATTATGAAATTAGTAAGACACGAAAATATAAAACTGATATCAGCAGAAAAGAAAACATGACTTATGATTCAAATGAAGATGCTTATATATGTAGTAACGGAAAAAAACTAAAAGCATCTGGTACTAAAAAATCAAAAAGTAAAACTGGATATGTAAGTGAGAAGACTTGCTATACCTGCGAAGACTGCAGTGAATGCCAGCTAAAATCAAAGTGTATCAAAGGCAGAAATAGTAAGACTCCATTGGAAGAACGTACTAAACATTTAGAAATCTCTAAGTTGTTTCAAGAAAAACGTGAGAAATCCTTAGAAAGAATAATTAGTGATGAAGGAACAGAACTGAGAATGAACAGAAGTATTCAATCCGAAGGAGCTTTTGCTGAAGTAAAACAAGATATGGGATTCCGTCGTTTCTTATGCAAAGGAAAGCAAAATATACTCGCAGAGTGCATATTGTTGGGAATTTCACATAATGTAAATAAGCTTCACAATAAGATACAAAACGAAAGATGTTGTTTCTACATTCATCCATTAAAAACAGCATAAATCCATCAGGTAAAAATTGTAAAAAACCACCCTTTATTTTGTATACCCTTTTTTAAATATAGAACTCGAAAAAATAATTTTGCTTCTAAAATTATTTTTTTTGAGTCAAAAAAGAGCTGTTCATAGCGATTTGAAAAATCGCTAATGCAACAGCCCCTTACTCAAAATATTTCAGTCTGAGTTAGTGCATTTATGATAAGGTTCAAAGGAAATCCCAAAAAGTAGCAGGTTCCAATAGCAGCTAGTGTATCATAAACATTAGATTTATTAAAACTATTTATTTTAACTTTTTTTTCTGATCCATTAAAATCTAATATAAAATTTATACCAGATTGAGAGTATCGTATATCCTTTGCCATAAAATCTGCAGTTGCATTTATGCCATAAGTGATTGCATCAAAAGGAGCATTTTTACTTATTTTATTTAAAAGCGGATCATCTACATTAATT
>NZ_WASP01000017.1:0-26326 GCF_009712225.1 Desulfovibrio sp.
GGCCTCGGGGGCGGCGGGGGCTTCGGGGCTCACGGGCTTGAATTCAAGCTTCTGCTTGTTCACCAGTTCCAGCACTTCGTTGGTCACGTCGCTCTTGGAATCGTAAGCTGCGGCAGCTTCGGTGCTGATGATGACGGTGTAGCCCTTTTCGGTGCGATAGGTGTTGATGACGCGCTGAATGGTGTCATACAACAGATTGACAACGTTCTGCTGTTCCACCTGCATGCGCTGCTGGGCAGACATGTAGACAGCCTGAAGTTCTTTCTGGGCTTCGGCGTCCTTGGGGTTGGCTTCCAGGCGCTGCTGGATGTCGTTGAGCTTGGTCTGCATGTCGCCCTGAAGGCTTTCAAGGAACTTAACACCGGCCTTGCCCAGCTCGCTGTCGCGCATAACGCGCGCCATATCCACTACCGCCACCTTGGGCTGTGCGTTGTTGTCGGCCTGTTGGCAGGCAAAAAGCATGAAGCTCAACAGCAGAGCCAGCGGCATAATAAAACGAATTTGCATGGTTGTGACCACTCCTCTCAAAATATGGCCGGGCAAATGTTTGGGGGGCTCGGCGTTGATGAACATGTACTTTGTTTTTATAGGCACTACAACCATTTTTCGCGCAGATTACCTCATCAGAGGCCCATATTTCGGCCTTGCCGCAGCGTCGGGGTGCGGTCAGCGCAGCGAGGCGTACTGAACCTTCATGCGCTGCACCCGCGCAAGGTAATAACGCGTTTCACGTGCGGGCAGACGCGTGGCAAGGTCGCGGTACAATTCTTCGGCAGTCATGGCATTGATGTTGTCTGTGGCTTCTTCCATGTTTTTGCCATAAAGCCGCAAAAAACCGTTTGGCCCCATGTTGTATGCCGCGATGATACAGTACTCGCGCGAAAGGGGGTTGTGCACACCAGCAAAATAGCGCGTGTACAAAATATGCAGGTAGGTTGTGCCGTAGCGGATATTGGTTTCCGGCACGCGCAGTTCCTCAAAGCCAACGTTGCCCGTATGGCCGTAAAGATAACGGTTTACCTCGTCGTTGGCGGTGTCGGGCACCACCTGCATGAGGCCCATGGCAGACTTGTTGCTTACCAGGGTGGGCGAAAAGTCGCTTTCGCTGTGGATAATGGCGTACAAAAGCTCGGTGCTTATGTTGTAGCGGCGGGCAAAGCTTTCCACCAGTCCCTGATAGCGGCGGGCCCTGGCGTGCAGCTTTTCTATGTCGTTATCGTCGATATCAAGCACGTAACCGTCGGGCAAGGCACCGTGGCGCAACACTTCAATGGCGGCCCTGCGCACAACCTTGGGCGAATAGCCCGCCATCATGGCCCTGGGGTTCATCCAGCGCAGGGGGCGGCCCGTCGCGTCGAGGGCATCGCCATAGTCGCGGGGCTGATTGCTTACCAACAGAGGGGCAGATGCGCCATCCAGCGCCAGCAGCGGGGCAAAGTCGCCCTGCGCGTCGCCCATAAAGGTGATGGCTGGCGCACCAGTATCAAGACTGACGCCACCCGCCCCAAAAATTACGACAGGCCTGACTCCATATTTCGTACCAGCCTGCGCAGATGCCAGGCCCGATTCCCGATCTGAAACCTGACCAGATTGACCAGATGTGCGCCCTCCGCGCCCGGCTTCACTGGCAGCGTCCACGGCCATGCGCACGGCCCAAAGGCGTGCTCCATCCCCCTGCGCCACAATGGGCACGGGCATGTCCTCCGGACGCAGGCGGGCCACCACCCCGCTTGCACGGCGGCGCAGCTCGGGCCCTTCGCTTTGCGGCACAAAACCGGCCAGCAGACCCAGCACCAGCAGTGCGGCCGCCAGACCGAGAGATATGAGCAAAAGTGTATTACGTCGTTTCATGGGCATCCCCGTGGACAACAGCACAGCATGCGGCCTGCCGTCGTCAGACGGTTGTATGGCTGACCTCAATTGCACCTGCCGTATGGCAGAGCAGCTGTCGGAAATCCGACGGCCGAGAATCTTCCACAGCCCTTCTTGCAATTCCTTTGCCAAATCTCCACCAACCTCAGAGAAACCCCTTTACAAAAAGTGTACTTTAATTCAGAAAGGACGGCCCCTTTTATGAGCTACCGTTGACCAGACCTTTTTTCCCACCTATACTTATTTCTGTGAAAAAAGGCTTGCGTTCCACGTGCGAGAATACCGCGCCGGGGTTCAATCAAGCATTCGTCGCGGCACTTCCCCAAAGAATCAGGCGGATTAGCCAGGGCATCATATTTTTAAACGCACACAGAAGCGGCGGCTCTTTGGCTGCCCTCTGCGCGCATTGACCGCCGGGGAAATGGAGCAAACCGTGGCCCAGCACTCGCCCGAATATATTCGCGAAGAGATCAAGCGACTTCTTAAATACGCACCGCCCGAAATGCGAGCGGCCGCCATTGCCCTGCTGCCCGCCGCCAAGCGTTCGCTCAACACCGGCTACCACCCCTGCCTGCGGGGTGTGCCCATGCGCAGCTGGCGCTGCCTGCTCATGCTGCTTACCTCCGTCTCGGCCATGCAGAACGATACGGAAATGCTGCTGCGCGTTTCCAACGACCTGCTGGCCATTGCCGACCGCATGGCCCCCCCCGGAGAAGTGCTGCGCCAGAGCGCAGAAATTCTTGTCCACGCGCTGTATGCAGACATGTACGTGTGCCGCCTGCGCAACGCAAACGGTGAGTGGGTGGCCCGCTCGGCCAATCAGGTGGACGGCGGCAGCATACCCATCGTAACCCCCATGCTTGAGGAAGGCCTGCGCGAGCACCCTGTTATGCGCGCCATTCTTGAAGGGCACACCCGCTACGTGGTTTCCAACAACCTTCAGGCCCTTGCCATGGGCGGCGAATCTTTTGACTGCATCATCTACAAGGAAGGCTACCGCTCGCGTCTGGCCTTTGTGCTGCGCGAACGCAGCAACAAGCCACCCTTCGGGTTGGTGATGCTGTATACCAAGCGCGAATACGGATTTGAAAGTTTTGACGAGCGTTTTCTCTCCAAGTGCGCCAGCATTGTTTCGCTCACAGTGGGCCGCCGCGTGGCCGTTGCCCGGGATACGCTCGAAAAAGCCGCCGGAGCCATGGCGCACTACGGCAACAACGCCCTCAACGTCATGCGCAACCAGGCGGAATACTGCGGGGAACTGGTGGAAGATCTGGACGCCAACCAGGCACGCAGCCTGCGCCTTGCCCGCGAACTGCTGGCGGAGTTTCCCGAGCATTCGCGCGGTCGCATGCTGGCCGTTGAGCTTGAAAAAGCCCTTGCCCGCAACGACCTTACCGAACTGGCCGGGCATCTGGGCGGCGTGCTTGAGGGCACACGCCGTATGACGCGCATCATCAATTCGCTCAAAAAATCGGCAGACAGGCCTCGCCTGATGCACTATGCACTTGGACACGATGTTTTACGCCTTGAGGACGACGTAACCCGCGAGGACTAGTCATGCGAGCCGCTGGGCTTTTTCCCTTTCTTGAAACACTCAGGAATTATTCCGCCCAGGACTTCAAGGCGGACATGACAGCCGCGCTCACCGTGACGCCCATGGCTGTGCCTCAGGCTATGGCCTACGCCATTATTGCCGGGGTTCACCCCCAGTACGGCATTTACGCCTGCATGCTGCCCGTGGTGCTTGCAGCCCTGTGGGGTTCCTCGCGCTTTATGGCCGCAGGGCCCACCAACGCCATCTCCATGATTATCTTCTCCACCCTGGCAACGGTCAGCGTGGGGGGCGAATTTATCATCAACATGCCCGAAGAATCGCGCATGGCCTATATCTTTGGTATGGCCCTGCTGTGCGGGCTCATGCAGGTGGGCATGGGGCTGGCCCGTATGGGCGACCTTGTCAATTTTATTTCGCATTCGGTCATGGTGGCCTTTACCGCCGGGGCAGCCCTGCTCATTGCCGCAGGCCAGCTGCACATGGCCATGGGCCTTACCGGGCCCAAACCCTCCGGCTTTTTCAGCCAGATTTTTGGCGCGCTGCACGGTCTGCCCTTTGTCAATTACTGGAGCCTGGGCATCGCCATTGCCACCGTGGTGCTTACCGTCAGCTTCAAGAATATTTCGCGGCGCTTTCCCGCATCACTGGCCGCCCTGGGTGTAGTAACCCTGTTTGCCGCCCTGTTTGGCCTGGGCGAACGCGGCGTACCCCTGGTAGGTGTTATACCAAGTATTGTACCGCCTTTTTCGCTGCCGCCCTCGTTCAGCCTTGATGCCGTGCGCGACCTGTTCATGCCCGCGCTGGCCATTGCCATGCTGGGTACGGTGGAATCGCTGGCCATCGGCAAACAGCTTGCCAGCATCAAGGGCGATGTTTTTGACGGCAGCCAGGAACTCATCGGCCAGGGGCTTGGCAATATTGCTGCGGGCCTTACCTCGGGCATTCCCGGTTGCGGTTCGTTTACCCGCAGTGCGCTTGTGGTCACCTCTGGCGGCAGAACTCGCATGGGAACGGTATTTTCAGGCATTCTGGCCTTGCCGCTGCTGTTTGCGATGGCCCCGCTTATCAGCTGGCTGCCGCTGCCCGCCCTGAGCGGCATATTGCTGCTCATTTCGTTCAGGATGATCGACATTGAGGCTATACGCCTGTGCGTTGTGGCCACCAGCATTGACCGGGCGGTTCTGCTCATCACCTTTCTTTCCACCCTGCTCTTTGACCTTGAAAAAGCAATCTTCATCGGCGTGCTGCTTTCGCTCACGCTGTTCATCTACAAGACCGCCCATCCCCGCGTGAACAGGCTGCACAAGGGCGACCCCATGCTGCGCGAAGGCCCGGCAGAACTGCCACAGGGTATCACCGTGTACATGATTGAAGGCACCCTGTTTTTTGGGGCCATCCACGAACTAGAACGCCTGCTGTACGAAGAGGATAGCGAACCCGCCAAGCTGGTGGTACTGCACCTTTCGCGCGTGTTCTGGATAGACGCTTCGGGCGCGCACGCCCTTTCGCAATTCATCGAGCGTTGCTACGCCCGCAGCCTGCCGGTCATTCTTGTGGTGGGCAGCCCCACAGTGCGCACCATCTTGCGGCGCACCGGCCTGCTGGATTATCTCAGCAACGGCTTTGTGGCCGAAACAACCGGCGAGGGGCTGCGTCTGGCCGCTGCCATGCTCAACCGCTTTGTCTGCCGCGATGGGCAGTGCGTTGTGGTTGACACCAGCCCCGGGGCTGAAGCAGGGTCAACAGAAACCACACCGGCCGAAGCTGCCGCCGCCAGCCCCGCTGCCTCCGCAGTCACCGCCCCCGACTACATGACGCAGTCTGCACGCGTATCGCTGGATGCCAGGGGCAACGTAGTGCCCACAGAGGCAGCACAACCAGCCGATGCAGAGCCCACAACCGCAACGCCGCGCGCAACCAAGGAGCGCCCGTGACCAAGGTTTTTCAGCTTCCTACCTGTCCATCCAACCCCGAAACCTTGCCCATAGGGCCGCAATACCCCTGGTTGGCCCCCCTTGCCGGATACAGCGACCTGCCGTTCCGGCTGCTGTGCCGCGAATACGGGGCGGCCGTGTGCGTGACCGAAATGGTCAGCGCCAAGGGATTGGTGTACGAAAGCCCCGGAACCAACGAACTGCTCATGACCCTGCCCGAAGATCAGCCGCTGGTGGTGCAGCTCTTTGGCGCAGAGGCGTATTTTCTGGGGCGGGCGGTGGAACTGCTGCGGCAGGCGGGCTTTGGCTGGTTTGACCTGAACATGGGCTGCTCGGTTTCAAAGGTGCTGCGGCAGGGCGCGGGCGCTGCCATGCTGGGTGATACGGAAAATATTCTTGTGGTGGCACGCGCAATGATTGAAGCTGCGGGCCGTGGCCGCGTGGGCTTCAAACTGCGCCTCGGGCTAGACGATGCACGCCCCGTGCTGCCCGACCTTGCCCTGCGGCTTGAAGACGCGGGCGCTGGCTGGCTTACCCTGCACCCGCGCACTGCCCGTCAGGGTTTTGGCGGCACCGCGCAGTGGGAGGCCATTGCCAGCCTTGCCCAGCGGCTCAGCATCCCCCTGCTGGCCAGCGGCGACCTTTTTACCGCCGCCGACGGCATTGCCTGCCTTGAAAGCACCGGCGCCAGCGGACTAATGTACGCACGCGGAGCCATGCACAATCCCGCCATATTTGCCGACCACGCCAGCCTGCTTGCTGGCAGACCCGTGGAGCAAGCCGACGCGCCACGGCTCCGGGCCATGATTTCGCGCCATCTGGAGCTTGCGCGCGCCCACTGCCCCGGCAAGGCGGCCCTGTGGAAGATGCGCTCGGTGGTTCCGCGCTACGTGCGCACCCTGCCCGGGGCACGGGCCTTGCGTCAGGAGCTTTGCCACTGTAGTGATTGGGAAGAGCTCGATAGGCTGCTTGATATTTATCTGGGCAGCCACGCAGAACGGAATACTTAGCCCTGCGCGCCGCCCTAGGCTGTGCAGCGCTGCAAGATAAAGAAGATCTGATGGGCTGCGGCAGGCAGGGCATAGCGCCCCGCCAAAGCCGCCAGCCCCCCAAAGGAGAGCACCAATGGACGTTTACCGCGCCAAAACGGCGGGCTTTTGCATGGGCGTGAGCCTTGCCCTGCAAAAACTGAATACGGCTCTCGAACGCAAGGGCACGGACCGCGCACCTGCCCGCATCTGCACTCTTGGCCCCATCATCCATAACCCGCAGGTGCTGGCCGACTACGAATCGCGCGGCGTTGTCTGCGTCAAGGAGGCAGCGCAGCTGCACCCCGGTGACGTGGCGGTTATCCGCGCCCACGGCATCACCCGCGAGGTTGAGGAGCAGGTCAAGCAGAGTGGTGCGGAGATTGTGGACGCCACCTGCCCCAAGGTCAAAAAGGCCCAGCTTTCCATTGGCCGGGCCACGGCAGAGGGCGCGACCCTGCTGCTTTTTGGCGAGGCAGACCACCCAGAGGTGCGCGGCCTTGTTTCCTACGCATGTGGGCCAGCCCATGTTTTTGGCAGCGCCGCCGAGCTGGCCTCGCTGCACCTGGCGGAAAACGGCCCCTATGTGCTGGCCTCGCAAACCACTCAGGATCGTCAGATTTTTCAGGAAATTGTTGCAGAGCTGCGCCAGCGCATAGCCAACCTGGTGGTGCTTTCCACCATTTGCGACGCCACCCGTGAGCGGCAGGAGGAGGCGCGCAACATTGCCTCTTGTGTGGATGTCATGGTAATCATAGGCGGAAGACAAAGCGGCAACACCCGCAGGCTGGCCGATGTGGCGGCCCTGAACGGTATTGACACCTTCCTTGTGGAACGCGTTGAAGAGCTGGCCGCAGAAAATTTTTTGCAAAAAAACCGTGCAGGTCTAACGGCTGGCGCATCTACGCCGAAAAGTCTCATTGACGCGGCTCATTTGTGGTTGCAGTCGCTTTAATCCCGTTTGCTCCTGAAGCGGTACTTTTCTGGAGGCAGCATGGCCCAGACCAATATTTTGCTGGAAGCCGGCACCAACGAACTGGAAGTGGTGGAATTCTATCTTGAAGAATTCACCCCTCCCTCTGACGACGCGCCGCAGCTGGACGAAAACGGCGAGGTCATTCCGGCCAAACCCTACCGTGGTTACTACGGCGTCAACGTAGCCAAGGTGCTTGAAATAATTCGCATGCCCAAGGTTACAGCCCTGCCGGAAGTACAGCACCCCAGCGTGCTGGGCGCGTTCAACCTGCGCTCGCGCATCATTCCGCTGGTGGATCTGGCCATGTGGCTGGGCAAAACCCACCCCGGCAACGAAGAGCAGCCCAAAACCATTGTGACGGAGTTCAACAACGTCACTACCGCCTTCATGGTTTCAGGCGTCAACCGCATTCACCGCATCAGCTGGGAACAGGTGGAGCCGCCGAACAAGTACGTGGCCGCTGTTTCCAACAATACGGTCATCGGCGTGGTCAAACTTGAAGACCGCATCATTTTTCTGCTCGACCTTGAAAAGGTTGTCGCCAACCTCAACCCCAAACTGGGGCTCAGGCTCGACGATCTTGGTGAAGACTGGACCAACGAAGGCTACCGCGCACTGGTGGCAGACGACTCGGCCCTTATCCGCGAGATGCAGCGCGACCTGCTTGAAAAGGCCGGTTTTACCGTTGAAGTTGTTTCCAACGGCCGTGCGGCCTGGGAACGCCTGCTGGACTTCAAGAAGAGCGCCGAAGAAAACAACCGGCCCATCACCGATTTTGTGCACGTAGTTGTTTCAGACATCGAAATGCCGGTCATGGACGGGCTCAATCTCACCCTGCGCATCAAGGAAGATCCCCTGCTCAAAAAATTGCCCGTGCTGCTCTTTTCTTCGCTTATTACCGAAAAGCTGCGCCACAAGGGCGTCAGCGTGGGCGCAGACGACCAGATTTCAAAACCCGAGGTTACCCAGCTGGCCCACCGGGCCATGGCCCTCATCAAGGCGAGAGAACAGGGCTAGTCCTCAAATATCTCTGCCAGCCGTGTATTTCAGGGAAGCTTCTTTACAGGGGCTTCCCTTTTCTTTTTGGGCTTTGTGCAGTTTGCAAAGGCCCCTGCCAGAGTGTAAACTGGGCGCAAGACCACCAAGGAGCTCTTATGGCAGTAGTGCTAGGCACGGCAGGACACATCGATCACGGCAAAACATCGCTTGTACGGGCGCTTACAGGTATCGACTGCGACCGGCTGCAAGAAGAAAAACGCCGGGGCATCACTATTGAACTTGGCTTTGCCTGGGTGGACCTGCCCGGCGGGGAACGCCTTGGCATTGTGGACGTGCCGGGACACGAACGCTTTGTCAAAAACATGGTGGCCGGGGCTGCGGGCGTTGATATGGTCATGCTGGTCATTGCAGCCGATGAAGGCATCATGCCCCAGACCAGAGAGCACCTTGAAATATGCTCGCTGCTGGGCATTCGCACCGGCCTTGTGGCTCTCACCAAGATCGACATGGTGGACGCTGACTGGCTTGAAATGGTGCAGGAAGAAGTACGCGGTTTTCTGGAAGGCACGTTTCTTGACGGCGCACCCATTTTCCCCGTCTCCGCCACCACGGGTGCGGGTATAGCCGAACTACGCAACCACCTTGCCAGCGCGGCGGCCAGCCTGCCAGCCCAGCGGCGCAGCGATATTTTTCGCCTGCCCGTGGACCGCGTGTTCAGCATGAAGGGCCACGGCACGGTGGTGACCGGCACGGTCATTTCGGGCACCTGCAATCTGGGCGACGAGCTGCGTTTCATGCCCGCCGATCTGCCCACCCGCGCCCGCGGTCTGCAACGCCATGGCGCGGCTGCCGATTCCGTACAGCCGGGGCAGCGCTGCGCGGTCAACGTACAGGGCCTGGATGTGGACGAAATCGAGCGCGGCTACGTTCTGGCCCGCCCGGGCGAGCTCTTTCCCTCAAGCCGCTGGCTGGTTCGGCTTACCTGTCTTTCATCCTCCCCCCGGGCCATGCGCCAGCGGGTTGAGATTCATTTTCACCATGGCACACGCGAGTGCGCCGCCCGCGTGGTCTTTCGCGACAGGGACAAGCTGGCCCCCGGCGAAACCGCACTGGCAGAGCTGCGCTTCAAGGAACCCATGGTGGGCGTGTTTGGCGACCATTGCGTGCTGCGGGCCTATTCGCCCCTGCGCACGGTCGCGGGGGGGCTGCTGGTCAGTCCGCTGCCGCCCGAGCTGCGCGCCAAAGATCCGGAACTGGCCGACAAGCTTAACCTTCTGCAGTCTCTGCCCGAGCTGCGCGACGCAGCGGAAACCCCGGGCAGTGGCAAGGCCGAGGCCAAGGCGCGCGAAGAAGCCCGCGCCCAGCTGCTGCGCAATGCGCTGACCCTGCGTGGAGCAGAAGGCGCGGACGATGCGCGACTGCGCGCCCTTACGGGCATGGCCCGTCCGGCTGTGGAGACCGCCCTGCAACTGCTCTCCACCCGTGGCGAGGCACTGTGCTGGGACAAGGAAGGCCGCGCCTGGATTGCCAAAACTCCCTTTGAAAAACTTATGGCCGCCTGCCTTGAACGCGGGGCCGAACTGCACCGGCGCGAACCGCTCAAGCCCGGCTTTACCCGTGGCGCGCTGTGCACGGGCTGGAACCGCAACATCCCGCCCAAGCTGGTGCAAAAGGTGCTTGATCAGGCCATAAAGCAGGGGCAGCTGGTAACGGAGGGCGAAGGGCTGCGCCTGCAGTCGCACACCGTAAGCCTTGCCGCCGATCAGGCCGGGTTGCGCCAGAAACTGCTGGACGCCCACGCCACAGCCGGTCTTACCCCGCCCAATGCCAAGGACGTGCTGGAAGAGCTGGGCGTAACCCCCAAGGAAGCCGCGCCGGTACTGCGCCTGCTGTGCGAAACCGGCGATCTGGTCAAGATCAAGGACGGCCTGTACTATCACGGCCCCGCCCTTGCCGACATTCTCGAGCGTGTGCGCGGCTGGTTTGCCAGCCACGACAACCTTGATGTGGGCGGTCTCAAGGAGCTGCTGGGACTTTCACGCAAATACCTCATTGCCTTGCTTGAATACATGGACAACGAGCGTATAACAGTTCGCGTGGGCGATCAGCGCCGTTTTCGTGGCCGCTGACCGGCCCGTCCGCACAATTGCCCTTGCCATCTGGATGGTAATGCTCAAATATAGAGTAATGCTCATTTGCTCATAATTCTTCACTAAGGAGCCCGGATATGTCTGAAAAAATTCTGGTAGTCGGTGGTGTTGCACTGGGGCCCAAGGCGGCATGCCGCTGCAAGCGCCTCATGCCCGATGCGGAAGTGATGCTTGTGGACGAAAACGTCTTCATTTCCTACGGCGGTTGCGGCATCCCCTACTATGTGTCCGGTGAAATCCAGAACCTTGATGACCTGCGCTCCACTCCATACCACACCGTGCGCGACCCCGACTTTTTCCGCGACATGAAGGGCATCACCGTTCGCACCCAGACCCGGGCCATGGCCATCGACAGGACGGCCAAAACCCTGCTGGTCAAGGACGTTGTTACCGGCAAGGAAGAAAAACTGCCCTACGACAAGCTTGTACTGGCTACCGGTGCAAGCCCGCGCGTGCCTCCCATTGAAGGCAAGGACCTGAAAAACGTGCTCTCCCTCACCCGCCTTGAAGCGGCGGGAGCCATCCGCTCTGCCTGCCAGGAAGGCAAGGTGAGCGAGGCTGTCATTGTGGGCGGCGGCTTTATCGGTCTTGAGGCTGCTGTGGCCCTCGCCGACATGTGGGGCGTGAAGGTCAGCGTTGTGGAAATGATGGACCAGATTCTGCCCGGTGTGCTTTCGCAGCCCCTTTCGCGCATGGCTGCCAACGACTGCCAGACCCACAATGTAGACGTTTACACCTCTGAAAAAGTGCTGCGCCTCGAGGGCGAAAACGGCACTGTCACCAAGGTGGTGACCGACAAGCGCGAAATCGCCGCCCAGCTGGTGATCTTTGCCGCAGGCTTTATCCCCAACGGCCAGCTGGCAAAGGAAGCCGGACTGGAAGTGGCCCCCTTTGGCGCTGTGGTTGTGGACGAACATATGCGCACCACCGATCCCTCCATCTACGCGGGCGGTGACTGCGTAGCCATCAAGAATATCATTACCGGCAAGATCGGCTACCTGCCTCTTGGCAGCATGGCCAACCGTCAGGGCCGCATAATCGGCACCAATCTGGCTGGCGGCAATGCCAGCTTCCCCGGTTTTGTGGGTTCGTGGGCGGTCAAGCTCTTTGGCCTCTCATTCTGCGGTGTGGGCCTTACGGTCGACCGCGCCCGCAAGGAAGGCTTTGACGCCATGAGCGTCAGCGTGGAACAGCTCGACCACGCCCACTTCTTCCCCGAAAAATCCATGATGAGCCTTGAACTGGTGGTGGATAAAGCCACCAGCCGCGTGCTGGGTCTGCAGGGTGCCTGCGCCGACCCCGATTCGCTCAAGGCCCGCATTGATGCGGTGGCCGCAGCCCTGCAGTACTCCAAACCCACGGTCGAGGACATCTCGAACCTCGAAATCGCTTACGCCCCGCCCTTTGCCTCGGCCATGGACGTGGTCAACGTGGTTGCCAACGTGGCCGACAACGCTCTGGCAGGTCGCTTTACCCCTGTGACCGCCGACCAGTTCATGGACCTGTGGCAGAAGCGTAGCGAAAACCATGTGTTCTTTATTGATTCGCGCCCTGCGGCTGCAAGCAAGGCCGTGCAGGAAAAGCACCCCGACTGGCACGCCATTCCCCTGGAAGAAATCGCGGCCAGAATCAGCGAAGTGCCCAAAGACCGCCCCGTGGCCGTCATCTGCAACACAGGCCTGCGGGCCTATGACAGCCTGCTGGTGCTCGCCCGCAATGGCGTCACCGACGTGGTCAACTCCACCGGCGGCATGCAGGCCGTCATCAAGATGGGGCTTTCCGTCTAGGTCGGTCTGACAGGCCAATACCCCCACACCAGTGGGAAGCTGGCTTGCGCGCAAACATACAGGCGGCGCGCCTTTGATCGTGTTTACCCCAGGTATGCACAATCAGGGGCGCGCCGCTGGCACTGATGGAACTGACTGACAAAAACGTGCTGCGGCAAAAATACATGCCTCTCATCACAATTTTGTGACATTTTTTTACCCACCGCCAGCTTTCTAACATCCCATAACAGTTCACTATTTACACCAACACTCTTCCACCCGCCCACCCTGCGAACACAATTTGTCACTGTTTTCCATGCCTTGCGATAGTCATAATTTTTTTTGTTGCGGGCTCGATTAAACTGTTCAAACAAACAATTTTATGGTAAGCGCAAAAACGCGCGTTCCGTCAGGGCAACCAGGAATGTGCCATCGGGCTTCAAAACAAGTGATACCAAGCTTTTTTGGTGGACGGCATAAGCGGGATTGAGTAGTGTTGCCATACCACGCTTCCATTCCCTGCCTCCATTTTGTGTTCACTTTGCGGCATTTGCCGTCGCCCGTCCCTGATCTGTGCAGGGGCCTATCTCAGGGGCCTTCCAGCCCTAGCCGATTTTGTAAAAACATTGCGCGCCTGTGGGCGCCAAGGAGGAACAGATGGCTCATATGAAAACTATGGACGGCAACAACGCCACCGCGCATATTGCCTACGCCCTGTCGGAAACGGCAGCCATTTACCCCATTACCCCCTCGTCCGTCATGGGCGAAGTCATGGACCAGATGGCCGCCAAAGGTGCCAAAAACCTGCTCGGCCAGATCGTAAACGTGCGTGAAATGCAGTCCGAAGCCGGTGCCGCTGGCGCTGTGCACGGCATGCTTGCCGCCGGTGCTCTTACCTCCACCTACACGGCTTCGCAGGGCCTGCTGCTCATGATCCCCAACATGTACAAAATCGCCGGCGAACTTCTGCCCGGCGTTTTTCATGTTTCGGCCCGCGCCCTGGCCTCCCACGCGCTGTCCATCTTTGGTGACCATCAGGACGTGATGGCCGCCCGCCAGACCGGCTTCTGCTTCCTCGCGTCCTCCTCCGTGCAGGAATGCATGGACCTGGCCCTGGTGGCCCACCTTTCGGCCATCGACGCCAGCCTGCCCTTCTGTCACTTCTTCGACGGTTTCCGCACCTCGCACGAAGTGCAGAAGATCGAAACCATTGATTACGAAGATATCCGCCCCCTGGTGAACTGGGAAAAGGTGGCCGAATTCCGCGCCACCGCCATGAATCCTGAACATCCGCACATTCGCGGCACCGCCCAGAACCCCGACATTTACTTCCAGAACCGCGAAGCTTCCAACCTCTATTACGACGCCGTGCCCGGCATCGTGCTGGAGAACATGAAGAAGGTCGAGTCCATCACCGGCCGCAGGTACCGCCTGTTCGATTACGTTGGTCACCCCGAAGCCGACCGCGTTATCGTCTCCATGGGTTCTTCCTGTGAAGTTATCGAAGAAACGGTGAAGTACCTCAACGCCCAGGGCCAGCGCGTGGGCCTCGTGAAGGTGCATCTGTTCCGCCCCTTCTCCACCGAGCATCTGCTGCGCGCCCTGCCCGCCAGCGTCAACTGCATCACCGTGCTTGACCGCACCAAGGAAAGCGGCGCTCTTGGCGAACCCCTGTACCAGGACGTCTGCACCGCCTTCCTCGAAAAGGGCGAAGCGCCCACCCTGGTGGGCGGCCGCTACGGTCTGGGCTCCAAGGACTTCACCCCCGGCATGGCCAAGGCCGTGTACGACAACATGATGGCCCTTCAGCCCAAGAACCACTTCACCGTGGGCATCAACGACGACGTCACCAACCTGTCGCTCGACGTGGAAGAAGAAATTGACACCGTGCCCGCCGGCACCGTGCAGTGCAAGTTCTTCGGCCTCGGCGCTGACGGCACCGTGGGCGCCAACAAGCAGGCCATCAAGATCATCGGCGACAACACCGATCTCTACGCCCAGGCCTACTTTGCCTATGACTCCAAGAAGTCTGGCGGCTTCACCGTGTCGCACCTGCGCTTCGGCAAGGAACAGATCACCTCTTCCTACCTGATCACCAAGGCCGACTACGTCGCCTGTCACAAGGCTGCCTACGTGACCCAGTACGACATTCTTGAAGGCATCAAGGAAGGCGGCACCTTCGTGCTGAACTCCAACTGGTCGCTCGCCGACATGGAAAAGCACCTGCCCGCCTCCATGAAGCGCGTTATCGCCCGCAAAAAGCTGAAGTTCTACAACGTGGACGCCGTCAAGGTCGCCCAGGAAGTGGGCCTCGGTGGCCGCATCAACATGATCATGCAGACCGCCTTCTTCAAGCTTGCCAACGTGCTTGACTTTGAAAAGGCCGTGGGCCTGCTCAAGGAATCCATCAAGAAGACCTACGGCAGCAAGGGCGACAAGATCGTCAACATGAACATTGCCGCCGTGGACAAGGGCATGGACGCTCTGGAAGAAGTGAAATACCCCGCTTCCTGGGCCACTGCCACCGAAGGCGCCGTTGCCTGCCACTGCGATGATGACGAATACATCAGCGCTGTTGTGCGCCCCATTCTGGCCCAGCAGGGCGACAAGCTGCCCGTGTCCGCCATGGATCCGGCTGGCTTCATGCCCCTCGGCACCGCCGCCTGCGAAAAGCGCGGCTGCGCCATCGACGTGCCCGAATGGCAGGTTGAAAACTGCATCCAGTGCTGCCAGTGCTCTTTTGTGTGCCCCCACGCCGCCATCCGCCCGGTGCTTGCCACCGAGGAAGAACTGGCTGGCGCGCCCGCTTCCTTTGTGACCAAGGACGCCATCGGCAAAGAACTCAAGGGCATGAAGTTCCGCATTCAGGTGTACACCGAAGACTGCCTGGGCTGCGGCTCGTGCGCCGAAGTGTGCCCCGCCAAGGTCAAGGCTCTCGTCATGAAGCCCCTTGACACGCAGATGCCCACCCAGAAGGAAAATCTGGCATTCGCCGAAGCCAACATCACGCTCAAGGACGAGCTCATGGCTCGCGACACCGTCAAGGGTTCGCAGCTGCAGCAGCCCCTGCACGAGTTCTCCGGCGCCTGCGCCGGTTGCGGCGAAACGCCTTACGTCAAGGTGCTCACCCAGATGTTCGGCGAACGCATGATCGTGGCCAACGCCACCGGCTGCTCGTCCATCTGGGGCGCTTCTTCGCCCACCACGCCTTACTGCACCAACAAGGACGGCTTTGGTCCTGCCTGGGGCAACTCGCTGTTTGAAGACGCCGCCGAATACGGCTGCGGCATGGGCATTGCCTACGAACAGCGCCGTGGCCTGCTGGCCATGAAAATTCAGGAAGCCCTCAAGGAAGAAGCCGCTTCTCCCGAACTGAAGGCCGCCCTCCAGGGCTGGCTGGACAACAAGGAAGACGCCGAAGGCTCCCGCAAGTACGGCGAAATGATCATGGCCAACCTGGAAGGCTTTGACAGCCCCCTGGCCCATGAACTGTGGCACATGGACGACCTCTTCACCAAAAAGAGCGTGTGGATCTTCGGCGGCGACGGCTGGGGCTACGACATCGGTTACGGCGGCCTCGACCACGTCCTCGCCAGCGGCGACGACATCAATGTGCTGCTGATGGATACCGAAGTGTACTCCAACACCGGTGGTCAGTCCTCCAAGGCTACCCCGCTTGGCGCCGTGGCCCAGTTTGCCGCCGCTGGCAAGCGCACCGGCAAGAAAGACCTTGGCCGCATGGCCATGACCTACGGCTACGTGTACGTTGCCTCCGTGTCCATGGGCGCGGACAAGCAGCAGGTGCTCAAGGCCTTCCGCGAAGCCGAAGCCTACAAGGGACCTTCGCTCATCATCGCTTACGCTCCCTGCATCAACCAGGGCCTGCGCAAGGGCATGGGCAAGAGCCAGGAAGAAGCCAAGATGGCAGTGCTTTCCGGTTACTGGCCCCTGTACCGATACAACCCCGAACTGGCCAAGGAAAAGAAAAATCCCTTCCAGCTCGACTGCAAGGCTCCTTCCGTGGACATTCAGGAATTCCTGGGCGGCGAAACCCGTTTCGCCTCGCTGGAAAAGATGGCTCCCGAAGTCTCCAAGAAGCTGCGTACGGAACTGGCCGAAGCCTATGCCGAACGCTTCGCCATGCTCAAGCAGCTGGCTGAACTGCCCTACCCCGACGCCAGCAAGTCTGAATAGTCGAGGCCTGACGTTATGACGCTCCGCGCCCGACAGCATATGGTTCCCCTCCGGGGGGCAGCCCCATGCTGCGGGCGCGGGCTGCGTCGCACGCTTGGGATCAAAGAATAAAGGCCTGGGCGCGAGGAAAGCCCTCGCGCCCTTTTTTTCGGGTTAATCCGCCAGCCTGCCGGCACAGCAGGGGAGGCACTATGCACAACGGTCTATACATCACCGCCACCGGGCCCATGACGGGCAAGAGCGCCATTGCCCTTGGGGCAATGCAGCTGCTCACCCGCAGCATGCGCAAGGTGGCCTTTTTCCGTCCCATCATCAACGAACCCCTGTGGGACGACCGCGACCCCGACATCCATCTGATGCTTGAATACTTCAAGCTCAACATGGAGTACTCTGACACCTTCGCCTACACCCAGCACGAAGCCCGCCAGATCATCAACCAGGGTTCGCGCAACCTGCTCATCGAAAACATCATCCAGAAGTACAAAAAGCTGCTGGAAACCTATGATTTCGTTCTGTGCGTCGGAACAGATTTTCTTGCCAAAGACCCGGTTTTTGAATTCGAGCTCAATGCCGAAATCGCGGCCAACCTTGGCTGCCCGATTCTCTTGGTAACCAGCGGCTACAATGTGAGCGCCGAGGATATTCGCGATTCGCTCCAGATCACCATGGACAGCCTCGAGCCCTACGCTCTGGACGTGGTTGCCACCATCGTGAACCGCCGCAATCTCACGCAGACCGAACTGGACGAACTGCGCGCCCACTTCAGCACGCAGGACAACCGCGCCCTTATCTTCTCTGTGCCCAACGACCCCACCATCGGCCAGCCCACCATGGCTGACGTGAAAAAGGGCTTGGACGCGGAAGTACTGTTTGGCGAAAAACGACTCGACGCGCTGGTGGGTGACTACCTGATCGCGGCCATGCACGTGGATAACGTGCTTGGTTACATTGCCAAAGACCAGCTTATCGTCACCCCCGGCGACCGCGCCGACGTGCTGCTGGCCGCCATTGCCTCGCGCCTGTCTTCCTCCACCCCCGACATAGCGGGCGTGCTGCTCACCGGCGGCATTCGCCCCTCTGATCAGGTGTGCAAATTTATCGAAGGCTGGACCGGCTCGCCCCTGCCCATCCTCATGACCCCGCACCACACCTACAAGGCCTTCATGGCCCTGCAGAGCATCATCGCCCCCATCGAACCGGGCGATCTGCGCAAGATCAACAGCGTGCTGGGCCTGTTTGAACAGTACGTCAATGGCAAGGAAATCGAAAACCGCATCGGCAGCGAACGCAGCAGCCGCATCACGCCCATGATGTTTGAATTCGAGCTGATCCAGCGCGCCAAAGCCAACAAGATGCGCATAGTGCTGGCCGAAGGCACCGAAGAACGCATCCTGCGCGCCACCGATATTCTGCTGCGCCGCGATGTGGCCGAGATCATCCTGCTGGGCGATGTGGAAGAAATCCGCTCCAAGGCCAGCGCCTTTGGTCTGGACATTGAAAAGGCCCGACTCATCGACCCGGTCAAATCCGAGCTGTTCGACGATTACGCCAACACCTACTACGAGCTGCGCAAAAAGAAGGGCATCACCCCCGAACAGGCGCGCGATACCATGACCGACGCCACCTACTTTGCCACCATGATGGTCAAGAAGGACGACGCCGACGGCATGGTTTCCGGCTCGGTCAATACCACGGCCCATACCATTCGCCCGGCCTTTGAGTTTGTTAAGACCAAGCCCGGCTTTACCGTCGTTTCTTCGGTCTTCCTCATGTGCCTCAAGGATCGCGTACTGGCCTTCGGCGACTGCGCGGTCAACCCCAACCCCACGGCCCAGCAGCTGGCGGAAATCGCCATTGCCTCGGCCCACACGGCCAAGGTTTTTGGCATTGAACCCCGCGTGGCCATGCTCTCCTACTCTACCGGTACTTCCGGCAAGGGCGCGGATGTGGACGTAGTTGTGGAAGCCACCAAAATTGCACAGGAAATGGCCCCCGACCTTGCGCTTGAAGGCCCCTTGCAGTACGACGCTGCCATCGACCCCACGGTCGCCAAAACCAAGATGCCCGACAGCAAGGTTGCCGGTAAGGCCACTGTGTTCATCTTCCCCGACCTCAATACGGGCAACAACACCTACAAGGCCGTGCAGCGCGCTGCTGGCGCCGTTGCCATCGGCCCCGTGCTTCAGGGTCTGAACAAGCCTGTTAACGATCTCTCGCGCGGCTGCACCGTGCCCGACATCGTCAACACCGTTGCCATCACCGCCGTGCAGGCCGCAGCCGAAAAAGCCGCAGCCAAGCAGCAGTAGTCTGGCACCACTCGCCCGGCAGGCCAATATTACGAGCCCGGCGGCTTGCCCCAGCGGCAGGCCGCCTCGCAAGACCACCGTTCATGGCCGTCTCGTATGGCTTGCCCCAAATTTCAACGCTGACGCAAGGCATGCGCCACATACTGCCAGCCCGCGATCAGACATAAACAAGTTGAAGGGAAGGAATAGTTATGAAAATTCTGGTGATCAACGCGGGTTCCTCGTCCTGCAAGTATCAGCTGCTGGAAATGGACACGCGCGCCGTGCTCTGTTCTGGCCTTGCCGAACGCATTGGGCAGGAAGGCGGACGTCTTACCCACAAAATCGCCCCTGATACCGACAAGGAAGAAAAGCTGGTTCGCGAAGCCTTCTTCCCCACCCATGTGGAAGCCATGGAACTGGTTATCGCCCTTTTGACCGACCCCGAAAAGGGCGTGATCAAGGACAAGAGCGAAATCTACGCCATCGGTCACCGTGTGCTGCACGGCGGCGAAGCCGTGAGCGACCCGGTGCTGGTGAACGAACGCGTGAAGCAGATTGTGGAAGAATGCGCCGTGCTTGGCCCCTTGCACAACCCTGCCAACCTCATGGGCATTGAAGTGGCCGAAAAGCTCTTCCCCGGCGTTCCCAATGTGGCCGTGTTCGATACCGAATTCGGCATGGGCATGCCCAAGGAAGCCTTCATGTACGCCCTGCCCTACGAAATGTACGAAGAGCTGCGCATCCGCCGTTACGGCTTCCACGGCACCTCGCACAAGTACATCGCCAGTGCAACCGCCCAGTTCCTTGGCAAGCCCCTTTCCGAGCTGCGTTCCATCACCATGCACCTCGGCAACGGTTCTTCCATGAGCTGCGTCAAAAACGGCAAGTGCTTTGACACCAGCATGGGGCTCACCCCGCTGGAAGGCCTTGTGATGGGTACCCGCTGCGGCACCATCGACCCGGCCATTGTGCCCTTCATCATGGAAAAGAAGGGCCTCAGCCCCGCCGAAGCCGACACCCTGATGAACAAGAAGTCGGGCCTGCTGGGCCTGTGCGGCTACACCGACATGCGCGACGTGCATGCCCAGGTGGAAAAGGGCAACGACCGTGCCGAGCTGGCCCTCAAGCTGCTTGTGCGCAGCATCAAGAAGACCCTTGGCTCTTACTTCTTCCTGCTTGAAGGCAACGTGGACGCCCTGGTGTTCACCGCCGGTATCGGCGAAAACGACGACATCGTGCGTGCCATGGTGTGCGAAGGCCTCGAAGCCTTTGGCATCAAGCTCAACAAGGAAGAAAACGGCACCCGCAAGCCCGGCGCGCGCATCATCACCACGCCCGACAGCAAGATTCCCGTTATCATCATCCCCACCAACGAAGAGCTGCAGATCGCTCTCGCCACAGTGGAAGTGCTGAAAAAGTAAGTCCCTCCACAGGCTGTAAATAAAAAAGCCGCTGTCCTTCACGGGCAGCGGCTTTTTTATTTACCATCTGTGAAATGCGACAACTCGCAGTGGATCACCTGTCAGAGGCAAGGGCTTCAGCCATGACCTGTTCAAACTGCTGCGCGTAGGCTTCGTACTTCTTCTTGCTATTGTAGTCGTTGGAGCTCTTTACAAACAGACCGCCGCCAACAGCTACCACAAGGGCGGACACGCCGCCGAACTTGGCGCTCATCCACAGGACTTCGGGGAGACGGTTCAGCAGCTCGTCCATGCTTTCCGTAAACAGGTGCATCAAAAAGCTGAAGCACACCAGCCCCACCAGAAAGACAATGGCGCTGACCTTGCAAACCTTTTTGAGCGGGTACTTCTCCACTTCATATTCGGTGGCGCGCGCAAGGCCACAACGCTTCATCACCGTAGCGGCGTCTGCAAATTCACATATCCGGGCGGCGGTTTCGGGGGTATCCCCCACACGTCGCACGGCATAGACTTCAAGGGGAGCGTTTTCACCCAGCGAGCCACCCTGTGCAGCCGCAAGCGGGCCAAGGCAGCCCAGCACCAAGGCATCGCCAGGTTGTACGGTAAAATCCTGCGGCAGCGGCAACTGCACTTCAGTGCCGTGCTCGAGCAGAAGGGCAACGGCCTGCCAGCCCTTTGCGCCACTGGGCAGGCGCAGAACCGTGCCCGCGGCATCATCCACCGAAACCACAGCAGCAAGCGCGGCGGATGTGGAATCCGTGTCCAGCACAACCGCCTCAATGCCCATAGCCCTAAAGCTCTTGCCTTCAACAGTAAAATCCATACAACCTTTCTCCATATTTGAACCGGCTGGCGTGGCCTAGCCGGGCAGCAACCTTTCCTCAAGGGCAAGATCCACCGTCACCTCGCGCGAGGGCAGCGACTTGTCTATGCGCACCGTACCTGCAGGGGCATTGCGCATGGGCTTTACGTGGCGCACCTCAGCATACTGTATGCGCGCCCGTGCGGCGTCCCTTTGCCAGCTTTTGCTGGCGGCCAGCGCCCCGGCTTCGTCCAGGGTACGGGGTGGAACCTCCTGCCCGCCGTGCGCGCGGCGTATGATCACGTGCGAACCGGGGCCGTTTTCCGCATGCAGCCAGATATCGTGCGGTGCGGCCAGCTTGCGTGCCGCCAGGTTGCCCCTTGAATCGCGCCCGCGCAACAGCACAAAGCCATCAGAACTGATAAACATCTGCACATTTTTGGGCAGTGTAGCCGCCATGCCGGAACCGGCAGCGCGGCCGCCGCTGGCGGTGTCTTCGGCATTACCTGCGGTTGCACCAAGAAGGCTGTCGTGCCGGGCCTTACGCAGCGAGGCAAGCTCTGCCTCCAGCGTCGCACGGCGCTCTGCCAGATGTTCCATGCCGCGTTGCCCACGCCGGGCCGTGTGGAACAAGCGGGCCATTTCCTCGCGCACAGAACGGCGCAGATCAAGCTTTATCTCGCGGGCTGGGCCGTGCGGGCCTTCTTCCACATTCACCGATGCGGCACGAAAATCTGCGGGCCAACGCCACAGTTCGGCCTGAAGGGCCAAGGCGTCGGCCTGGCAGGCCATCATGCCGCCAAGGCGGGATTCTTCCTCTCGCAGTTTTTCGAGCAGCTTGGTGAGCTTGCGCACGCGCCGGTCAAGTGGCTGGGCTGCCTCGCGCGCCTGCTCCAGCGCAAGACGTGAAAGCACGATGTCCTGCCCGGCCAGTTCGGTGAGCGCAAGCGCGTTTGCCCCGCAAAATTCCCGGATCCGGCTAGTGCCAGTATCCTTGCCCAGCAAGGCCTGCTGCTGCGCCGGGGGCAGGGGCCAGGCGCTTATGCCCAGCACCGGGCGGGGCATGGCTGGGGCGAAATAATCACTTTCGGGCAGGGGCTGCTCAGGTGCCGGATCTGCGGCGGAGCTTTCCACCCCGTAGCAAAACAGGTCACCGCCGCCAAGGCGCAGGTCTTCCAGCAGGGCCCACTGTTCCGGCTCATCCAGACAGGCCAGGGTGCGCCGCAGGGCAGGCGTGAGCACGGCCCACTGCCGCCAGTCCTGCTGCGCCGCCGCAAGCTGCTCAGGCTCGGGCCACTGGGGCTGATCCTCTTCTGGTGCTTCGGCGTCGGTCAAAAATTTCAGGCTTGCCCCTTCGCGCAGGTCAAGCAACAGCCATGTGAGACGTGGTTGCGCTGAAGATTCGTCATCTTCTGCAACGCGGCTGGCGGCATCCGCCCCACCGCCCAGCAGCAGCCACAAACGGCGCTCGCTCCACTGCGGCACGCAGGCGGCAATGCGCCTCCCCCCGGCATACTTGCGCAGTCGCATGATGGGGGCCGAAGGCACCCGCCCGACGCTGATACGCTGCGAGGTGACAAAACAGAATGGATCTTTGCGTCCAAAGCGCAGGCAAAGCTGCCGCTTACGCCCGCCGCTATAGATCATGATAGCCAGCAGGCCATCGGCGGGTTCCTGAATTTTTTCCACCCGTGCTCCCAGGAGCAGGGGGATCAGATCTTCACAGCAACGACGAAAAAGATGGGCGTCCATAGAAAAACCCGGCTTGCGGGGATGTGGTGGGGCATGGAATGACGGCCAGAACATACGGCCAGACAATACGGCGGAGACAATGCGGAGGCCGCAGACCTCTGTAACAGTGGCCCGGCGGAGCCAGCCGCTGAAAATTTGACGCGCGGGGTATTGCGCACATGACCGCACGAATACCGGCGCGGCAGGCAACCAGCCCATACAGGCCGACTGGCGCAAGCCCGCACCTCTCCTACAGGGCGTGTGGCCCCGCAAGCCCGCGTGGCATAATGGACGGCAAGCCTCTGCCCTGCGCGCATACGCGCACGCAGGCAGGCTCAAGCGGGTTTTGCGTGGGCGCAGCAACCCGCCTGGCCGAAAAGCAAAGAATAACAGTGCCGCTATGGCAAACCGACGTTAATCGCCGCGAAGATGTTCGTCTTCTTCCTGTTTGGCCTTGCAGTTGATGCACAAACGCGTCACAGGCCGGGCCTTGAGGCGGGGAACGCTGATGTCGTCGCCGCAGTCTTCGCAAATCCCGTAAGTACCATCGTCAATGCGGGTGAGGGCAGCCTGGATCTTGCGTATCAGGCGGCGCTCGCGGTCACGGATGCGCAGGGTAAACGCCCTGTCGGATTCTGCAGTGGCGCGGTCTGCCGGGTCGGCGAACACTTCGTTGCTATCCGTCAGTTCTTCAAGGGTGCTGTCGCCCTTCTGCTTCGCTTCTTCAAGCATGTCAGAAAGAAGCTTGCGAAAATATTCCAAATCCTTGTGATCCATTTAAATCCTCCGGCGGACGCCGCTGGGGGGCGCATGAACGGTCTACTGAGTAAGCCGGGCACGGGAGTGACACAAGCGATTTGCGCCGCTTATCCCGCTCCGGCCAGCCATGCTGCGGCATGGCCCGCTCAGAGCACCTCGCAGTGAAAATGCTCTTTTGATGCAATGGACTCATATAGCTACATGCGCAACCTTTGTAAAGCAGTGCACTCAAGAATCTGCAAAGCGTGCGACCGGGCGCGCAGGCCGCAAACAAAAAGCCCCAGCTCTACCGGGGCTTTTGCGGGAACATACTGAATCTGATTACATTTGCATTACAATCATGCTTGCGGGTCGCCTTCATCGTCGTGCTGCATGGCCTCAAGCCGCTCTGCCTCGTACCGGGCTTCGCGGGCAGCGGTTCTGGCAGCGTCCCTGGCCGCGTCCTGAGCTGCCTGCCTTTCTCTGGCCTCAGCGCGGATAAACCCCTTTATCTCATCCCAGGCGGGCTCGTTCCACAATTCTTCGCACCGGCGGGTGGGCACGAGGTGGTCACTGAACTCCTCGCCCCTGCGGGCGCGCACGTACACATCGCCCCCCGTGGCCACAGCCTTAGGTGCATACGATGCCGTCATCTGGCAGGCCGTGCGCAGCACTTCTTCTGGCCACAGGGCACCGTTGCGGGCAAGGGCCAGCGGCCCCGGCATGTCGCGCATGCGCAGAACAAGGTCATCCGGTCCGGCGGCAGAGGCCAGCAGATCGTTGTCGGCGCTGTTGCGCCCAACGCACAGCCAGTAGTGGGCATCACCTTCGGTATGCCAGAACTGGCGGCCAAGGTTGGCCAGGGTAAAATCGCCAGCGTCAGGCTCGGGCAACCGGGTGAGCACAAGCCAGTAGCGACGGGCATTTTCGCGCTCGGTGAGGCGGCAGCCGCCCCCCGGTGTGGGAATTTCTATAATGCCAAATTTTTTGGCAAGGTTCAATTGCTCTGTGCGGCCCCGCCCCCAGATGCCCAGCAGTTGCGAGCGGTCCACAAGGCCGCTTTCTTCCACGGGCGTGGGCGGCAGATGGTGCGCGCAGAGGGGCCGCAGCAAAACATCGTTTACGTCCGCATCGCGTACAATCACGTTCAGTGTGTCGCGGCGCTGCGACATGGGGCGCTGCCCCAGCACCTCGCCAGTGGCAAGCGCCTTGGCGCCCACGCGTTCCATATACTTGCGGGCCTCGCGCAGCAGCAGGATCTTGCAGTCCACGCAGGGGTTCAGCACCTTGCCAAAACCATGTTCGGGCCTTTGGCGCAGCATTTGTGCAAACTGGGGGCCCACATCCTGACTCACAATGTCGAGCCCATACGCCTTGCGCCAGCGGGCCGCCTCGGCTTCACCGCCAAAAAAGGGCGAATAGAAATGCAGGCAACGGACTTTAAGCCCCTGACTTTCAAGCAGTTTGGCAGTAAGCAGGCTGTCCAGCCCGCCGGAGAACAGCACTATGATTTGTGGAGAATCGCTCATGCCCGCGCTTGTACGACAGCAAGCGCCGCTGCGCAAGTATGGCAGGCGGGCTTTTCCCGCCTTTATTGCCCTTGATTTTGAACTTATTGAGAATTATAATTATTTAATATCGACTGTCTCCCGCAGGCATTCGGCCATGCAGCATTTGCCTTGCTTGCCTTGGTCTGTTATACTAATCAGCTTGAAGATATTCTTACCCGGAGCAATGAGCTATGGCCAAAAAACCAGCCATGAGTCAGGAAAATGCACGCGCCGAAGCCTTGGGCACCGCACTTGCCACCATTGAACGCAAGTACGGCAAAGGTGCCGTGATGAAGCTTTCCGACGACGCCCATGTCAATATTCCTGTCATTCCCACAGGTTCCATAGGCCTTGATCTGGCCCTGGGCGTGGGGGGCATACCGCGTGGGCGCATCAGCGAAATTTTTGGCCCGGAATCTTCGGGTAAAACCACGCTCACCCTGCACATCATCGCCGAGTGCCAGAAGATGGGCGGCACCTGCGCCTTTGTGGACGCGGAACACGCCCTCGACGTTTCCTACGCCAAACGTCTTGGCGTAAATACCGACGAGTTGCTCATCTCGCAGCCAGACTACGGCGAACAGGCACTTGATATTGCCGATATGCTCGTACGCTCCGGCGCGGTTGACCTTGTGGTGGTCGACTCTGTGGCCGCGCTTATTCCGCAGGCCGAACTGGAAGGCGACATGGGCGAATCGCAGGTGGGCGGCCATGCCCGCCTGATGTCGCACGCCATGCGTCGCCTCACCGGCACCATCCACAAGTCGCGCACGTCTGTCATCTTCATCAACCAGATCCGCATGAAGATCGGCGTAACCGGCTACGGCAGCCCCGAAACCACCACCGGCGGCAACGCGCTCAAGTTCTATTCTTCCGTGCGTCTTGATATCCGGCGAATCCAGACCCTCAAGGACAAGGAAGAATCGTTTGGCTCGCGCACCAGGGTCAAGGTGGTCAAAAACAAGGTTGCCCCGCCTTTCCGCAGCGCCATTTTTGATATTCTCTACGGTCAGGGCATTTCCCGCTCGGGTGAACTGCTCGACCTTGGCATCGAAGCCAAGATCATCGACCAGAGCGGCTCGTGGTTTGCCTTTGGCTCTGAAAAGCTCGGTCAGGGCCGCGAAAAGGTGCGCGCCCTGCTGGACGAAAACCTTGATCTGCGCAATCAGATTGAAGCCAAGGTTGTGGAATTTCTTGGGCTAAACCCCAAGGAATTCACCCCCACTGCTGAAGACCTGGACGAAGGTGAAGCCCCCGCGTCCACTTACGAATAAGGCAATGTTTACAGGTGACCGCGCGCCGGGTGGTGGGGGGGGGGGGGG